>NZ_KI632512.1:2942219-3226303 GCF_000504305.1 Nitratidesulfovibrio termitidis HI1 | reverse complement strand
GAGACGTCGAAGCCGGTGCGCCAGCATTGGTGGAGTCGCCATTGGGACACTACCCTTCTGAAATTACGATCCTAACTCCAACGGAGGACATCGATAGGTGGGCAGTTTGCCTGGGGCGGGACGCCCTTGAAAAGATATCAAGGGCGCACAAAGGTTGACTCAAGTGGGTCGGAAACCTACTGAAGAGTGTAAGAGCATAAGTCAGCCTGACGTTATTCAGCACAGTAGTGGATGACGAGACGAAAGTCGGTTCTAGCGAACTTTTGTGATTCCCGCTTGGTGCGGGCCAAAAATGACAGAAAAGTTACCTCGGGGATAATTGAGTTGTTGCCGGCAAGAGCACATATCGACCCGGCAGCTTGCTACTTCGATGTCGGTTCTTTCCATCCTGGCCGTGCAGCAGCGGCCAAGGGTGAGGTTGTTCGCCTATTAAAGGAGATCGTGAGCTGGGTTTAGACCGTCGTGAGACAGGTCGGTTACTATCTACCAGAGGTGTATGCAGTCTGAGGGTACCCGCACCCCCCTCCATCCCTTCAAAGCTTTTCAATTGGGGTGACATGCAGATAGCAACACATGCCAGCCTGCGCAAATCGCCACCCAATCAAAAAGTCTGGGAGGGGAGCGGTAGCCGTTAGGTGAGCGCTTGCGCGAACCTTGCCCTAGCCGTTAGGCGAGCTTGCGAGCCTTACGGATAGGGACCGCAAAGCGCGGATGGCGACAGCAAAGCGGGGGTACGGGGGAGGGGCCACCCTTTGCCTCAGCCGTTATGCGAGTCTTCGAGCATTACGGATGAGGACCGCAGAGCGTCAAAGGGTGCCCCTCCCCCGTTATACTCTAGTGTTATTCTTCAAACCCGGCGTCGTCGTCGGCAGCGGCATCAGCGGCATCAACTGCGCCGCGCGCGGCGGCCAGGCGTTCCTGGCGGGCGGCTTCCTGCTTGCGTTCACGGGTGCCCAGGGTGCGGAACGAATCCCATTCATCGGAGCGTTCCTGGTGCCGGGCAAAGATGAGAAACCCGGTATGGGCGATCATGCGGTCTTCGGGGCGCAGGCGGTCGGCCACGGGCTTCCAGCGGCGGATCAGGATCTCGCAGACTTCGATGTCGTCGAAGGGGCCGGTTTCCATGCCGTGCAGCAGCTTGGACACCTGGTCCACGGTGGGGACAAGGAAGCCCAGGGCGGCGCCCGGCTTCACGGCGCGGACAACGTGGTGCAGGTAGTCCCACGGGGTGCGCACGTCCAGAAACAGGGCATCGGCGTCGGTCTGCTCGAAGCCATCAATGATGTCGCGGTTGAACTGGGTGACGTTCTGGCCAACCCCTGCCCAGTCGAGGTTGCGGCGGCAGAGCTTGTAGAATTCCTCGCGCGCCTCGTAGGTGCAGACGCGACCGGTGGGGCCGGAGAACCACGAAAGCGCCACGGTCAGGCTGCCGGAGCCGGAGCCCGCCTCGATGATGGTGCGGCCCGGGCCCACGCCAAGGCGCATGCAGATGTAGGCGATGTCCTTGGGGTAGATGATCTGGGTCTGGCGCTTCACGCCCTTGACCAGGTCGGTGATGGTGGGGCGCTGCACGCGAAAGGGCACGCCCTGCCGGGTGCGGATTTCGGTGCCGTATTCGGCGGCGGCCAGGTCGGCCATGGGCAGCACGCCTTCCTGGCAGTGCAGGTCGTTGCCTTCCTCGACGCGGCGCAGGTAACGCTTGCCGCGCGGGCTTTGCAGAATGACCAGATCTCCGTATGCGGGCATGGGGATTCCTCCTGAGGGTTGTCGGCAACCGGCCCGCACGCGCGAAGCCGGGCGGCGCGCGCCCTGCGCGCGCCCGGGGCCGCGTCCGCCGCCAATGGCAAACCCGGTCCCGGCCCTATGGAACGAAGGGCCTATCGGGACAGGGGGGCGGTGTCAAGAAGGGGGCCAGCCTGCCGCCACGGCGCAACTGGGGCTTGTGCCGCCACTGGCGCGCGCGGGGGCGGGGTGGAAACGCGCGGCTTCGCACGCGCACCCGATTCGCCTATCGACCGGACGCTCCATGATGCAGGACCCCGCACGGTCACCACAGGCGCACCACCGGGGTACCGGCGAGGCACCGCCGGGACCTGCAACATTACAATGGACGGGCACTCCGGCGCGTGCTAGTGCGCGTCCCTGTCCCTGCGCCACATGCCGGGGCCCTGCAAAAAGGCCAGAGAACCCCACCGGTTTCCCGCCCCCGCTTGCTTTTTTCCTGAAAACCCGTTTTGATACACCCCACGGTGAAAGGTGCGGCCCACGCCGCGCCGAGCATCAGGCACCCGCACGCATTCTCGCACAAGGACGTTTTTCTGGACAACATGCCCCTTGCCCACGTGTTCGGTCCGGTGGCCTCAGGCCGCCTTGGCCGTTCGCTCGGCCTCGACCTGCTTGGTGGTCGGGTGTGTTCCATGGACTGTCTGTACTGCGAAGTGGGCACGACCGACGTGCACACCTGCGAGCGGGCGCCCTACGTCCCGGCCCCCGTGCTGCTGGACGAACTGGCCCGCTGGCGCGACGCCGAAACCGCGAAGCATGGCCCCGCGCCAGGCGGCACAAACCCCGCCGCGCTCGTGGACCACGTGACGCTGGGCGGCTCGGGCGAACCCTGCCTGAACAGCGACCTTGCCCGCATCATCGCGGGCTGCCGGGACATTCTGCCCGGTGTGCCCGTGGCGGTGCTGACCAACTCCACCCTGCTCCACCGGGACGACGTGCGCGCCGACCTTGCCGGGGCGGACGTGGTGCTGCCCTCGCTGGATTCGCTCGTCGAATCGGAATTCCGCGCGCTGAACCGCCCGTGCAAGGGCGTGACCGCGCGCGGCGTGGCCGACGGCCTGCTGGGGTTCGCGCGCGGGTTTGGCGGGCGGATCTGGCTGGAGGTGCTGCTTGCGCGCGGCATCAACGACACGGCGGACAACCTCGCCCTGTTGCGTGACTACGTGCGCCAGCTGGCCCCCCACCGGGTGGACGTGACCACCCTGTCGCGACCGGGTGCAAGCCCGCGCGCCCTGCCCGTGGGCAGGGACGTGCTGTCCCTCTGGAGCGACGAGCTGAACATGGCCGCCGGGTGTCCGCAAACGGCACCGGCTGGCCACGGCCCCACGGTGACGGTACCGGATGACGGTTCCTGCCGTGCGGCAAACACGACGGACGCGGAGGCCCCCGTGCCCCCCGTCCTTCACAGCATGGGCGCGGAGGCTCTACAAGAGGCGGTACTGCGTTCCATAACGCGCAGGCCGCAGACCGCGCCGCAACTGGCGAAGGCCCTGGGGGCCCCGCTGGACGCGGTACGGAAGGCGCTGGACGGACTGACGGCGCGGGGCGCATGCGCCCCCGTGGCCGAAACGGCCCTGCCGCGCGATACGGATGGCGAAATTTTCCACGCCGGGCGTTTACCCCGCAACGGGTAGTGCCAGGCGGCCGCTGTCGCGGCGACGCAACGGCCCGCCCCTGTCTGGGGCCCCCGACCGGGGGTGTCGCAAGACGGGCCACCGCAGGGAATGCCGCAGAACGGTATTCCGCCGCACCGGAAGTGCACGGGCAGCACAACGCCCGACCCGGAAAAGCGGGACGCACCGATGCGCGCCGATGCGCGCCCCGGTTCCAACCCGTCCCGCCCAGTTCCGGGAAGAGACGCGCACCCCGCGTCCGCACCGCCCCGGTTGCGCTGCGCACCCCGTGCGGAATCCCACCGGGAATCCGACCGGGCGCGCCGCAGGCACGGCAACGTGTTGCAAATTTTTGAATTTTACACTTTTTTCCGCAGAGGATTGCATGACAACGAAAAAGAGCAAGCTGAGGATGTTCATCAGCGTGCTGCCCGGCGAGCAGGTGGAAGTCGCCCTTGCCGAGGAAGGCGCCAAGGAGAACCAGGTCAAGGAATACTACGTGGAGATGGTCCACCAGGCCAAGACCAAGGGCAACATCTACCGCGGCATCATCAACAACGTCGATACCAACCTTCAGGCTGCCTTCGTCAACTACGGGGCCGAAAAGAACGGCTTTCTCCAGATCGACGAGGTGCACCCCGAGTATTACAACACCCCGCACGACGCCACCAAGGGCAAGAAGTACCCGCTGATGCAGAAGGTGCTGAAGGCCGGGCAGGAAGTGCTGGTGCAGGTGGTGAAGGAACCCACCGGCAGCAAGGGCGCGTTCCTGACCACCTACCTGTCCATGCCGGGGCGTTTCCTGGTGCTCACCCCCGGGCGCGAGCAGATCGGCGTTTCCCGCAAGGTGGAGGACGACGAGGAACGCGGCCGCCTGCGCGAGATGCTGGAAGGGCTGAACCCCGGCCCCGGCCTTGGCGTCATCGTGCGCACCGTCAGCGCGGGCACCAGCAAGACCACCCTGCAGCGCGACCTGCAATTCCTGAAGCGCCTGTGGAAGGACATCCGCAAGAAGGGCACCGAGGAATCCGCCCCCTGCCTGATCTACAAGGAACCGGACCTGGCCTCTCGCGCAGTGCGCGACTACCTCAGCGACGACGTGGCCGAGGTGTGGGTGGATGACGAGCACACCGCCACGCTCATCGAGGAATATTCCTCGCTGCTGTTCCCGCGCAAGGGAAGCCTGGTCAAGGTCTACAAGGACCAGACCCGCACCCTGTGGGAACGCTTCGGCATCCAGCGCCAGCTGGAGCAGATATACGCGCGCGAAGTCACCCTGCCCTCCGGCGGACGGCTGGTGTTCGACCAGACCGAGGCGCTGATGGCCATCGACATCAACTCGGGCAAGATCTCCGGCAAGACCAATTTCGAATCCATGGCCCTGCGCACCAACATGGAAGCGGCCGAAACCATCGCCCAGCAACTCAAGCTGCGCGACATCGGCGGCCAGGTGGTCATCGACTTCATCGAAATGCGCGACCGCAACCACTGGCGCGAAGTGGAAAAGATCCTGCGCAACGCCATGAAGAACGACCGCGCCCGCCACGACGTGGGCAAGATGAGCCGCTTTGGCCTGTTGCAGGTGGTGCGCCAGCGCACCGGCTCGTCCGCGCTGTCCATCACCATGGAAACCTGCCCCTGCTGCAAGGGGTCCGGCCTGCGCCGCAACATGGAATGGCAGTCGCTGCAGGCCCTGCGCGAAATCCACCGCCAGTTGCGCGCCCTGCCGCACGGCACGCCCACCTTCCTCTTCGAGACCGGGGCCGAGCTTGCCATGCACCTGTTGAACCACAAGCGCGAACGCCTGCTCGACCTGGAACGCCAGTTCGGCGTGCATCTCGACATCAGGCCCGCCCGGTAACGCCATGCGCGTCCTGCTGCACGTCTGCTGCGGGCCGTGCTCCATCGCCACGGTGCGGATGCTGCGCGACGAGGGACACGAGGTCACGGCCCTGTTCCTGAACCCCAACATCCACCCCGTGCAGGAATACCTGCGCCGCCGCGAGGCCATGCAAGAAGTCTCGCGGCGGCTCGACCTGCCCGTCATCTGGCGCGACGCCGAGTACGACCCCGCCGCCTGGATGCGCCAGATGGCCTGGCGCGAACAACCCGGCGTGCGCTGCCGGGTGTGCTACGCCACCCGCCTGGAACGCACCCACGCCATCGCCGCACGCGGCGGGTACGACGCCTTCACCACCAGCCTGCTCTATTCGCGCCGCCAGCGCCACGACATGATCGCCGAGGTGGGCCACGGTATCGCCGCCGTCAGTCCAGATGACTCCGTGCCCTTCCTGTACCGCGACTTCCGCACCGGCTGGCAGGAAGGCATCGACACGTCCAGGGAATGGGGCATCCACCGCCAGAACTACTGCGGCTGCCTGTACAGCGAGGCCGAACGCTTTGCCCGCGACTTCGCCAAGGCTACGGGCGTGAAGGAAGAGCGGGGCTCCGCCCCGCACCCCGCAAGGGGGCCGCGCCCCCTTGACCCCGTTTCGGGGAACGATTCACCCAAATAAAAAGTTTGGGGGGGAGGTATACTGCCCCCCATTAACAAGGTGGCCCTGTTAAGGTAGTTTTCTTCCATCCTTGGAGGAAGCATGAAACGCCGAGTCTGGGACAGCAAAAGCAAGGCCCGCATTGTGCTTGAGGGATTGCAGGGTCGCTCTGTGGCAAGCATTTGCAGTGAGTATCAAATCACTCAGGGTATGTATTACCGCTGGCGCGACACGTTGTTGGCCAATGCCGCCCTGGCTTTTGAGGTGGGCGCCACTAACCGACGAGAAGAACGCCTTGCGACAGAGAACCAAAAACTCAAGCAAGCCGTTGGCGAACTGACGCTAGGAGTTAAAAAAAAACGACTGGTAAGCGGCAAGCGCCGATCCGGCCAGGCCCAGCTTCAGCGCGATGCCGAACTCTTGCCGTTGATCGAGTCCCTGAAAATGGAACATCCCTTTTGGGGCTATCGCCGCGTATGGGCCACCCTTCGGTATAAAACGGCCTGATCATCAACGTCAAACGAGTGGCGCGCCTGATGCGTCTGCATGGCCTTGGGGTGAAGCGCGCAGCCTTGCGGGCAAAGCGCACCCCTTCCGGAAGCAAGCCGCGCCCCGTCCGCCCGTGTCAGTGGTGGGGCATCGACATGACCAAGGTCATGACGGAAGGCGGCTGGGTGTATATCGTGCTGGTGGTGGACTGGTTTTCCAAGAAGATCGTGGGCCACCATGCCGACTACCGGAGCCGGAGCCATGAGTGGCTGCAAGCTCTGGATACGGCTATCCAGACGCACTTTCCCGGAGGCGTCCGGGGGCACGGCCTGAGCCTGATGAGCGACAACGGCTGCCAACCGACAGGAACGGCTTTTATGCGCGCCTGCGCGACTCTCGGCATCACGCAGGCGTTTACCAGCTACAACAATCCCAAAGGGAACGCGGATACCGAGCGGACAATGCGTACGATCAAGGAAGAGCTCTTCTGGCTGCACGAATGGCGTAGCCTGGAACACCTCAACCGCGCCCTCTCTGACTGGATAGAAAACTTCAACACCACATACCTGCATTCGGCGCTTGGCTGGAAGACTCCGCAAGGCGTCCATCAGCAGGCAAACAAAACCTGGCGGAATTCTCCCTTAAAGGCCGCTTGATTTAAGGGGGGCATTACAGAGGGGTCCGGGGAGGGAGACCCTTTTTCAAAGGGTCCCCTCCCCGGTTCTCTTCCCGGACGGAGCTGGTCACACCACCATGCTGCTGTACATCCACGTACCTTTCTGCCGCCGCAAGTGCCGGTACTGCGCCTTCCACTCGCTGGAGATGGGGGCGGCGTCGGCCGTGCGCGACTACGTGGAAACGCTGCTGCGCGAACTGGCCCTGTGGGGCGACCGCATGGGCGGCACGCCGGTGACTTCGATATTCTTCGGCGGGGGCACGCCCAGCCTGCTGCCCGCGCGCACCATCGGCACCATTCTGGACCGGGTGGCCAAGGCCTTCGCGGTGCAGCCGGGCGCGGAAATCAGCATGGAAGGCAACCCGGAATCGCTGACCCGCCCGTCGGAGTTGCGCACCCTGCTGCAGGTGGGGGTGAACCGGCTGTCCATGGGCGTGCAGTGCCTGGACGACGCCATGCTGCACACCCTGGGCAGGCCGCACCGGGCGCGGGAAGCCCTGGACGCGTTCCGCGCCGTGCGCGCGGCGGGCTTCCAGAACGTGGGCATGGACCTGATCTGGGGCCTGCCGGGCCAGACCCTGCGCCAGTGGATGCGGCAGCTGAAAGAGGTGGTGCGGCTGCGGCCCGACCACCTGTCCTGCTACGGGCTGACCCTGGAGCCGGGCACCCCGCTGGAGGACGACTGCGTCACCGGCAGGCTGGACCTGCCCCCGGAGCGCGCCCAGGCCGCCATGTTCATGGACGGCGCGGAACTGCTGGAAACCGAAGGCTACATCCACTACGAAATTTCCAATTTTGCCCGCATGGGCTTCCAGTGTCGCCACAACCTGGGCTATTGGGAAGGCGAGGACTACCTTGGCCTTGGCCCGTCGGCGGCTTCCACGCTGGGGGGCCTGCGCTGGAACAACCCGGAGGACCACGCCGCGTGGACCCGCCAGGTGGACGAAGGCCGCGTGGGCACCGAGGCCGAGCGGCTGACCCCGCAGACGCGGGTGCTGGAACTGATCATGCTGCGCCTGCGCACGGCGCGCGGCCTGCGGGTAAAGGCCTATCGCGAGCTGACCGGGCGCGACTTTCTGCGCGACCACAAGCGGCTGGTGCACCTGCTGCACCGCGAAGGGCTGCTGCGCATCCGCGACGGCTACCTGCGGCTGACCCGCAGCGGCATGCTGGTTTCCAACTCCATCCTTGAACGGCTGTTCGAGGACACCGAGGCGCTGATGGCCCTGCCCGTGGCAACACCCGCTCCCCCCTTGCCCCATGCCGGTCAGGTCACCGGTCAGGCCGCCGGACCCGATGCGGGGCAGGTCACCGGACCCGATGCCGGGCACGCCGCGGAGGTCACCGCCAGGCCGGACGGCCCGACGGATGCGGCTGACCCCGCGGCCCCGCCGTCACCGCCCCCTGCTTCCCCCGCCGGGCGCAGCCATGGCTGACGCCCCCGCGCCACCGCCGTCCGAGGGGTTGCGCCCCCGCCCACACCGCGTTGCCGCACAGGGGGCGGGCACGCGCCCGCGCATCCCGCCGGGGCGTCTGGGCGACAGCATGCTCGGCTGGGTGCTGCTGGTGGTGCTGGCGGCGGTGGTGGCAACCAGCGTCACCCACGTGCTGCGCGAACGCGACCGTTACATGGACATGGCCCGCCTGCGCCTGGAAGGACAACTGCGCCTGATAGGCGAGCACGTGGACGGACTGCTCCAGACCCTGGACCTTGCACTGACGGCGCTGGCCCTCGATCTATCCGACGAGATGGCCCACCACGCAGCCCTCCGCCTGCACGAGATCGATGCCGAACTTCACCAGCGGCTGGACCTGCTGCGCCCCCATGCCATGGAACTGGCCCTGCTCGCCCCGGACGGGGCCGTGCTGGCCGCCACCGCTCCGTTGCCCGTCGGCATAGACCCCCTGTTACGCCGCGTGGTGCTGCCCACCCACCGCGATCTGCTGCGCGACTTCAACCTGCTGCGGCTGCAAATGCCGCTCACCGGCACGCACGGCAACACGCCGCCCCGAATGCTGCTGAGCCGCCGCGTCTCCGGGTCGGACGGCAGCTTTGCCGGGATGCTGGTGGCCCTGGTCAACCCGCTCTCCTTCCAGGACCGCTATCAGGACTACGACCCCGGTGAAACGGAATGCTCCGTGCTGCTTGACGAGGACTCCTCCCCCCTGGTGGTGTGGCCTCCCGGCGCGGACGCAGCCTGCGTGCGCGCCT
The DNA here is from genome assembly GCF_000504305.1 of Nitratidesulfovibrio termitidis HI1. NCBI lineage: Bacteria > Pseudomonadati > Thermodesulfobacteriota > Desulfovibrionia > Desulfovibrionales > Desulfovibrionaceae > Nitratidesulfovibrio > Nitratidesulfovibrio termitidis. Next base: position 3,217,033 of record NZ_KI632512.1, on the reverse strand, counting down.
CGGTGGCCGTTGCCAGCGGCGCCTGGCCTTACGCCATGTCAGGCGCCATGCCAGACGTCATGCCAGACGCTGCACCCGGCCTCGTGCCGAAAAGCTCGCCAGACAATGCACCGGGTACGCCATCGGGCATGTCCGCCACCAGCGGGTCGGAGACCGGCGGGACGGGCAGGCCCGGCACGTCGGGGAACGGCCCCCGCACTTCTCCCGATCGGGCCTACACGGCGCGCCGCACCACGCTGCCTCCGGAAATGTCGTCCCCGTTCGACGGCAGCCCGTCCGATGCCCTGTCCGGCAAGGGCATCAGCGTTCCCGGCATGCGCATCGTCGAAACGGACGACGCGCTGGTGGCCGTGCACCAGTTGCGCAGTTTTCCCTTCCGCATGACCATGCACACCCCGCTGGATCTGGTGCTGTCCGGATGGCGCAGGCAGACGGTGGCCAACGTGGGCATGTCCCTGGCCCTGTGCATGGCCGTCTCGCTGCTGGCCTGGTCGGCCAGCCGCCAGCGCGGCCAACGGCTGGAGGCAGAAACCGCGTTGCGCCACAGCGAGGCCCGCTACCGTACCCTTGCCGAGAACTATCCCGGCGGCGCCATCATGCTCTTTGACGGCAGCATGCGCTGCCTGCTGGCCGACGGACTGGGGCTGGCAGGGCTGATGCTCCCCCGCCAGCAGATGGAGGGAGCCACCCCCTCCGACGTACTGCCCCCGCAGATGGCCCTGCCCTTCGAGGAACAGCTGCAGGTGGCCCTGGCGGGCAGCGAGGTCACCTTCACCATGGCCGTGGGCGAGCGCATCCACGAGGTACGCCTGCGCCCCTTGCACGAAGACCGCGAAACCGGCATGCCCGCCCGGTGCATGGCCGTGCTGCAGGACATCACCCAGCGCGAGGAGGCCCGCCTGGCCCTGCGCCACAGCGAGGCCCGGCTGCAGGAGGCGCAACAGATCGCCCGCATGGGCAGCTTTGAACTGCACATGGACACCGGGGCGTTCGTGTGGTCCGCCGGGCTGTACGAAATGCTCGGCCACGACCCCGCGCTGCCGCCCCCAGCCCCCGCAGAGGTGTTCGCCATCCACGCCCCGGAAGAACTGGGCTGGTACCACGAGCACGTGGCCATCGTCTCGGACGAGCCGGTGACCGAGTTGCAACGCGTCTTTCCCTACCGCACCCTGGCCGGGCGGCAGGGCTGGGGACAATTTCGCTGCCGGGTCACGCGCGGGCCGGACCGCCTGCCCCTGCACGCCCAGGGCACCTTTCAGGACATCACCAGCCTGCGCGAGGCGGAACTGGCCCTGCGCGACAGCGAAGCCCGGCTCAACGAGGCCCAGTTCATCGCCCGCATGGGCAGCTATTCGGTCAACCTGCGCGACGGCGAGGCGTTCTGGTCACCGGGGCTGTTCCGCCTGCTGGACCTGGACCCGCACGACGGCCCGCTGGTGCCGGGCGAGGCCTTCCGCCGCCACGCGCCGGAAACGGCCCCCTGGTTCGAAGCGTTCCTGGCCACCCCGGCGGACAGGCCGGAAACCACCGCGTTGCGCTCGTTCCCCTACGTCACCGCCACCGGGCGGCATGGATTCGGCCGCCTGCACCTGATGGTGCGCCACGGCGCGGACGGCCTGCCCGAGCACATCCGGGGCACTTTCCAGGACATCACCCCCCTGCACGAGGCCGAACAGGCCCTGCGCGACAGCGAGGCCCGATTGCAGGAGGCGCAGCAGATCGCACGCATGGGCAGCTTCGACCTGGATCTGGTGCACGACAGGACCGATTACTGGTCGCCCGGCCTGTACGCCCTGCTGGAACTGGACCCGTCCCAGCCCCCGCCGCCCCCCTCGCGCGGCAGCGCCGTCCATTCACCGGAGCGCACCGACTGGTTCGACGGGCTGCTGGCCTCACGCGATCACGCGGCGGGAACCATCCACTCCGAAACCGTGTCCTACGTCACGACCAGCGGCCGGAAGGGCGTGGCGCACATGCAGGCCGTGGTGCAGCGCGGGCCGGACGGCGCACCGGTACGCATGCGCGGCACCTTTCAGGACATCACCCGCCTGCACGAGGTGGAACAAGCCCTGCGCGACAGCGAGGCCCGGCTGCTGGAAGCCCAGCTCATCGCGGGGATCGGCAGCTTCGACTTCGACATCGCCGGCAACACGGCCGCCTACTGGTCGCCCGGGCTGTACGCCCTGCTCGAAGTGGAGCCGGGCACCCCGCTGCCCCGTCCGCTGGAAGGCTGCCACATCTACGCCCCGGACTACGTCACGCAGTTCGAGCGGATGCTCACCGAACCCGCCGACGAACCGGAATCCATCTTCTGGGACAACATTCCCCTGCGCACCGCCAAGGGGCGACGCATGATGGGGCAGATGAAGGCAGTGGTGCAGCGCGGGCCGGGCGGCAGGCCGGTGCGGGCACGTGGCGCCTTCCAGGACATCAGCCGCCTGTACGAGGCGGAACAGGCCCTGCAGCGGGCCAAGGAAGAGGCCGAAAGCGCCAATGAACTCAAGAGCCAGTTCGTGGCCAACATCAGCCACGAAATGCGCACCCCGCTTTCAGGCATCCTGGGCATCGTGGACGTGGCGCTCTCGCGCCTGCACGACACGATGCCACCTGCGCAGGACAGCGAGCAGGCCCATTATCTTTCCATGATCCGCAACGTGTCAGAGGGGCTGCTGCACGTGATCAACGATCTGCTGGACTTTTCGCGCATGGAGGCCGGACGGCTGGGACTGGACCAGGTGGAGTACGACCTGCGGGCCGCCGTGAGTGATGCGCTGGCTCCGCTGGCCGTGCAGGCAGAGCGCAAGGGGCTGTCACTCACCGTGCACATCGACGCCGGGGCGCCCGCCCGGTTGCAGGGCGACCCGCTGCGGCTGCGCCAGGTGCTGGTGAATCTGGCGGGCAACGCCGTAAAATTCACCGACACGGGCAGCGTGCACGTGGATGTGCACCGCAACGCCCGGTGTCCCCGGCCCGGCGGATGTCTGCGCTTCACCGTGCAGGACACGGGCCCCGGCATCACGGCGGACAAGCTGCCCCTGCTGTTCGAAAGCTTCTCGCAGGCGGATGGCTCGCACACCCGGCGGCACAGCGGCAGCGGCCTGGGCCTTGCCATCTCGCGGCACATCGTGCGCCTGCAGGGCGGCGACATCGGGGTGGACAGCACGCCCGGCCAGGGCAGCCGGTTCTGGTTCACCCTGCCCATGGACAAGGACGCTCCGCAGGGCGCCGCCGACCCCACCGACCTGCGCCTGACCGGCCCGAACCTGCCGAACCGTTCAGGCGGTCCGGCCCGTCCGGAGACTTCGGGGCATTCGGAACAGGTGGCACCGGGAACACAGGGGACCGATGCGCACGACGCGGAGGAAGCGGACCGCCCCCTGTGCGTGCTGCTGGCGGAAGACAACGACCTGAACCGCGAATTCCTGAGCTTCTTCCTGCAGGAACGCGGTTACGAGGTGCACCTGGCCATCGACGGACAGGAGGCCCTGGACCGCCTGCGTGGGGGCTGCGCCCCGGACGCCACGGCCGACGGCGGAATGCAACGTCCCCCCTTCGACGTGGTGCTGATGGATGTGCAGATGCCCGTGGTCAGCGGGCTGGAGGCCACCCGCCGCATCCGCGAGGCGGCGGCGCAGGGGGCCGCCTGGGCCAACGTGCCGGTCATCGCCCTGACCGCCCACGCCATGCAGGGCGATCGCGACCGCTTCCTGGCCGAGGGCATGGACGACTTCGTGGCCAAGCCGGTGAACCGCGACGCCCTGTTCGCGGCCATCGAGCGGCAGGTGGCGCGCTACCGCGAGAGACGGAACGGTGGAAGCAGCCAAAGCAGCGCGTAAAGCGCGCGCACCTGCAAGGGATGCCCGCCGCCAGCGCGCATATGCGGGGGTTTTAGTCGGCTGCTGCCTGCTTCAGCACTGCCGCCACAATCGCCTCGGGGCGATCGTCCTGGGCAAGATGCCCTGAGTTCCGGATTGGAATGCAGGGACGACCGGAAAGCAGCGAAGCCAAGGCTTCCCCTTGCCCGTACGGAATCCAGGCATCGTGGTCGCCCCACAATACAGTGACAGGGCAGTCCATCCTGCCGTAAAGGGGCTGTATCTCGTCCGTGTATTTCTGGTCCATCTGCGCGATTTGACGATAGAAGGCCGCTTGACCCACCGGGCCCCGCCATGGGGCACTATACACATCCATCGCTTCCGCAGACAGGGAATTGCATGCAGCTGTTTGCAAATACGCCCTTAACAAGGCGTCATGCATGTAGTCCGGCATCCCTGAAAACGCCCCTTCGTGCTTGCGCACGTGCTGCACGAATGGAGATCCCCAAGGGGCAAGAGCCACTGCGTCGAAAATTGTGAGGGAGGCGTAACGCAGTCCGTGAAGATAATAACCCCGCAGGGCTGTGGCTCCCCCAAAATCATGTGCGAGGACATGCGGGTGCTCCAGCCCCCATTCGCTGAATAATGCAGAGAGCACTTTGCCCTGGACCGCCAGCGACACATCCTGCCCATCCCGCATCTGCGACTGCCCATAGCTCACCATGTCGAAATAATACACTGTAAAAACATCGGTCAAATGAGGCACTATTCTGCGCCACACCTGAGAGGAGAACGGCGTTCCATGAAGGGCGACAAGAGGCTCTCCTTCTCCGCACTTCCCCCATCTTACTACATTTCCATCAACAATCGATGCACTCTGCAGGTCCAGCATAGCTTCTCCATTTCCGTTGCACCAAATGATGGGGCCACAATATTGGAGGCTACAAGAAAACTGCAGTTTGTCAAACCCGCATCGCCAAACCCTAGCTGATTTCGCGCGTGGTCCGAAACTCCACCTTCGGATAGCGCTCCATGGCCGACTCCAGCCGCCACGGGTTGGGCGCCAGATACGCCAGCGCGCCCTCCGCATCCACGGCCAGCTCGCCGCGATGATAGTCCTGAAAATCCGCAAAGATCTTCTTGTCATCGCAATGCACCCAGCGCGCCGTATGCGTGCCCACGCCCTCGTACACGGCGTCCACGCCGTACTCGTCGGCCAGCCGCGCCACGATCACGTCAAACTGCAGCACGCCCACCGCGCCCAGAATGTAGTCGTTGTTCACCAGCGGGCGGAACAGCTGCACCGCGCCTTCCTCGGCCAGTTGCTCCAGACCCTTCTGCAACTGCTTGGCCTTCAGCGGGTTCTTCAGGCGCACCCGGCGGAAATGCTCCGGCGCAAAGTTGGGAATGCCCACGAACTTCAGCACTTCCTTCGATTCGGTGAAGGTATCGCCGATCTTGATGGTGCCGTGGTTGGGAATGCCGATGATGTCGCCGGGAAAGGCCTCTTCCACGCCGGTGCGGTCCTGCGCCATGAAGATGGTGGCGTTGGCCACGGTCACGTCCTTGCCGGTGCGGTGGTGCTTAAGCCGCATGCCCCGCGTGAACGTGCCGGAGCAGATGCGCAGGAAGGCCATGCGGTCGCGGTGGGCCTTGTCCATGTTGGCCTGTATCTTGAAAACCACGCCGGTAAAGGCCTCCTCGCCGGGTTCCACCACGCGGGTGGCCGCCGGGCGCGGCTGCGGGCCGGGGGCGAATTCCACGAACATGTCCAGCATCTCGCGCACGCCGAAGTTGTTGATGGCGCTGCCGAAGAACACCGGGGTCAGCTCGCCCTTCAGGTAGCGGGCCTCATCGAAGGGGGTGCCTGCCTCTTCCAGCAGGGCCAGGTCCATGCGCAACTGCTCGGCCTGGTCGCCGAGGTATTCGTCCAGTTGCGGATCGTCCGCGCCGTGGATGACGATGCCCGACTGGATGCGCCCGCCGTGGGTGGCGGAAAAGAGGTGCAGCTGCTTGTGCAGCAGGTCGTAGGTGCCCTTGAAGCTGGAGCCCATGCCGATGGGCCAGGTCATGGGGGCGCACTCGATCTGGAGGTGCTGCTCGATGTCGGCCATCACGTCCAGCGGGTGCAGCGCCTCGCGGTCCATCTTGTTGACGAAGGTCATGACCGGGGTGGCGCGCATGCGGCACACGTCCATCAGCTTGCGGGTCTGGGCTTCCACGCCCTTGGCCGCGTCGATGACCACGAGGGCCGAATCCACGGCGGTGAGCACGCGGTAGGTGTCTTCCGAAAAGTCCTGGTGCCCGGGGGTGTCCAGCAGGTTCACCACCCGGTCGCGGTAGGGAAACTGCATGACCGAGGTGGTCACGGAAATGCCGCGCTCGCGCTCCATGGCCATCCAGTCCGAGGTGGCGTGGCGGGAAGCCTTGCGGGCCTTGACCGAACCGGCCATCTGGATGGCCCCGCCGAACAGCAGCAGCTTTTCGGTCAGGGTGGTCTTGCCCGCGTCGGGGTGGCTGATGATGGCGAAGGTGCGGCGGCGCGCGGCCTCGCGTTCCAGTCTGCTGCTCACGGCAATGATCCTCGAATGGGTCTGGGATGAATGCGGGATATTCGGCGTTGTGCCGCCCGGCCGGGCGTTGCCCGTGCGCCGGGAGATGCCCCGAAATGTGAAACGCCCGGCTGCCCGGTGAACGGGGCCGCCCCAAGGGCGGATACTGGCGGGGCGAAAATGCGGGCGGCGCGACAAAAAAGGGGGGCGGGCCTTGCCCGCGCGAGAAGCGGAATTATGCTACACCTGAAGAGAGCGGTCAACCGCCGGACCTGGCGTACGCGGCACGCCCACGAAGCGGCAAGCACGGGGAAACGGCACGGGATATCCCGCCCGTTTTACATTTTCGTCAGCCATTCCGGACTGATGCGGCAATTTGCACAAGACGCTTTCCCGGCTTGATATTTTCGGTTATTGTCCGAAAGTTTCGCGCCCGGAGCATCACCCCAACGGCTCCGCACCCCAACCGCAGGCCACAGGGCCACCCGACGAGATGACGGCATTCCCCACCTGCTACGGCATCATTCCCGCACGCTACGCCTCGTCCCGTTTTCCCGGCAAGCCGCTGGCCGACATCGCGGGCATGCCCATGTTCTGGCATGTGTATCAGCGTGCGGCCCGCTGCCCGGAACTGCGCAAGGTGGTGCTGGCCACGGACGACGAACGCATCGCGGAAGCGGCCCACCGGCTGGATGTGCCTTTCGTCATGACCCGGTCCGACCATGAAAGCGGCACCGACCGGGTGTACGAGGCGGCCTGCCTGCTGGGGCGCGCCGAAGGCATGACCGATGGCGCGGCATTGCCCGACGACGCGGTGGTGGTGAACATCCAGGGCGACGAACCCGCGCTGGACCCGCGCATGCTCAGCCAACTGGTGGCCCCGTTCGGCGCGGCAGAGGGCGGCGCGCGGGTGCGCGTGGCCACCCTGGCCATGACCATCGACGCGGCGGAGGCCGCCAGCCCGGATCGGGTCAAGGTGGTCACGGCGGCCAACGGCGACGCGCTGTATTTTTCGCGCGCGGCCATTCCCTTCGCACGGGACGGCGGCGCGCACGAAGGTGAAGGAGGCCCGGCCTATCTCGGCCATGTCGGGCTGTACGCCTTCCGGCTGGAGGCCCTGCGCGCCTTCACGCAACTGGCGCCCTCTTCCCTTGAGCGGCGCGAGAAACTGGAGCAGCTGCGGCTGCTCGAAAACGGCATTCCCATCCGGGTCGTGCCCACCACCTGCCGTACCCACGGAGTGGACCGGCCCGAAGACATCGGCATCATCATCAACCTGCTTGGGGAGAACGAAGGATGAGAGCTTTCCTGGCCCTGGAAGACGGCTTCGTACTTGAGGGGCGCTCGTTCACCGGTCGCGGCGAATCGGGCGGCGAGGTCATCTTCAATACCGGGATGACGGGCTACCAGGAGGTCCTGACGGACCCCTCGTACGCCGGGCAGATGGTCTGCATGACCTACCCTCTCATCGGCAACTACGGCGTGACGGCCGAGGACATGGAATCCGGCAAGGTCCATGTTGAAGCCTTCATCGTCAAGGAATGTTGCAAGACGCCCTCCAACTGGCGGGCAAAAATGTCGCTGCCCGACTATCTGGTGCAGCACGGGGTGATGGGCATAGAGGGCATCGACACCCGCGCCCTTACCCGCCACCTGCGCATCAACGGCGCCATGCGCGGCATCATCTCCACCGAGACGGACGACCGCGAGGAACTGGTGCGCCGCGCCCGTGCCCTGCCCACCATGGAAGGCCAGAACCTGGTCACCAAGGTGGCGCCCGCCGTGCCCTACCGCTGGGACGGCGCCCGCCCCCAGCCGGTGGAACTGGCCGCCGACGGCGCGTACGCCTGGCCCGGCCCCGGCCCGCGCCTGGTGGTGTACGACTACGGCATCAAGTGGAACATCCTGCGCCTGCTCACCGACCAGGGCTTCGACCTGCTGGTGGTGCCGCCGTCGTTCACGGCGGTGCAGGTGGCGGCCAGCGGCGCCGAGGCGGTGTTCCTGTCCAACGGCCCCGGCGACCCGGCCACCCTTACCGACGAAGTGCGCGAAATCCGCGTGATGACCGAACGCATGCCGGTGGCGGGCATCTGCCTTGGCCACCAGTTGCTGGGCCATGCCCTTGGCGGCACCACCCACAAGCTGAAGTTCGGCCACCACGGGTGCAACCAGCCGGTCAAGGACCTGGTGACCGGGCACATCGAAATATCCTCGCAAAACCACGGGTTCTGCGTGGACATCGGGGACCTGCCCGACATAGAAATAACCCACGTGAACCTGAACGACGGCACGCTGGAAGGGTTCGCCCACAAGACGAAACCCATCCTGGCCGTGCAGCACCACCCCGAGGCAAGCCCCGGCCCCACCGACAGCCGGTACTTCTTTGCCCGGTTCAGGGGGATGGTGCGGGACGCAGTAGGCCGTTAGGGGCTGCCGCCACCAGATTGAAGATCTGACGCAAGGGGCGCGGACTGGCACGCCGCGCCCCTGCGCATACGGGGTCTTGCCCCTTTCCGCGCCACGCCATTCCGGGGGCGATGCATGTCCAACGATCTCACCAAGGCACGACAACTGCTTACCCAGGTGCGCACCCTGCTGCGCCAGGGCAAGGTCATGCCCGCCGCCCAGTCCTTTCACGAGGCGCTGGTGCTGGTGCTGAAAAACCCGCTGATGAAGGCCGAGCGCGAGGAATTCGAGCGCATGCTGGCCGATGCCTCGTCCTACCTCGACAACGATCCGGAACTGCGCAAGGTCTTTCCGCTCAAGATCGACTACACGCCCGGCTCGGAGCGTCAGGTGCTGGACACCGTGCGCGAACTGGTCAAGGCGGTGAACGAAGCCGCCGTGAACGAGGCGCAGGAGCACATCAAGGCCCTGGAAGCCCGCAAGCTGGCCGAACTGGAACGCGGCCAGAAGCTGCTGGACGACAAGGACTACGACGCCGCCAACGGCGTGTTCCGGCAACTGGTGGTGGAATTCAGCGACGACCCGGCGCTGAAGGGCGACATCGGCGAGCGGTTCCTGAAGTCGGGCCGGTACGAGGAAGCCTTCGACTACCTGGCCCAGGCCCTGGACCAGAGCCCGGAATCCGTCCACCTGTACAACCGCATCGGCATGGCCCTGCGCAAGATGGGCAAGTTCGACGTGGCGGAAAAGTACTATTTCAAGGCCGCCCAGTACACCGGGCGCGACCCCAACCTGTTCTTCAACATCGGCCGCCTGTACGTGGACTGGCGCAAGTGGGACAAGGTGGCCAAGGCCGCCTCGGCCGCGCTGCAACTGAAGCCCGACTTCGACGAGGCGCGCAAGATGCTGGAATTCGCCACCCGTCAAATGGGCAAGTAGGCGGGCAGATAGCGGAAACGGTCGCACTCGCCGCCACCACCGCACAGACTGCCCAACTGCCCAACTGTCGGTCACAATGCACGAAAAGGCCCGCCGGGATTTCCCGACGGGCCTTCGTTCATTCATCGTCGTGCGCGTGACCGTCGGTCCGCATGCCCTGCCCCCGTCACCTGGCCGTGGGCAGTTCGCAGTCCGGCTGCGCGGTTGATCCAGGTCCCGCCATGGGGCGGAAGCAGCGCTTGCTGCCGCCGCACACCGGGCAGCGCCAGGTGTCGGGCAGATCCTCGAAACGCGTGCCCGACGGCACCTTGCCTTTCCGGTCGCCCCGGTCGGGGTCGTAGACATAGCCGCAGTTGACGGTCTGGCAACGCCACATGTCCCTGGGATCGGCCATGGCGCCTCCTTCCCCCCGGAGTTCGGCCCCGTATCCTGCCCTGGCGCGCCGGTCACGCGGATAGCCCTGTCAGGCCTGTCAATCGTGACAGGCCTGACGCGACCGGAGTGCTCCGATTTACCAGTTGATGCCCAGCAGTTCGAAGTGGGCCTGCGGGTGGGCGCAGGCAGGGCACACGTGCGGGGCTTCGGTGCCTTCGTGCAGGCAACCACAGTTGCGGCAGCGCCACACCACGGACGACTCGCGCACGAACACGCGAGCTTCCTTGACGTTCCTGGCAAAGCCCAGGAAGCGACGCTCGTGGAATTCTTCGGCCACGGCGATGCTCATGAACACCTTGGCGATCTCGTCAAAGCCTTCCTCGCGGGCGATGCGCGCGAACGAGGGGTACATCTCGGTGTACTCGTGGTTTTCGCCCGCTGCCGAACTGATGAGGTTGGCGTGGGTATCGCCGACGACGCCCGCCGGGAAGGCGCTGACGATCTCCACCTCGCCGCCTTCCAGGAACTTGAACAGGCGCTTGGCGTGTTCCTTTTCCTGGCTGGCGGTTTCGGCAAAGATGTCGGCGATCTGGACGAATCCGTCCTTCTTGGCGCGGGCGCCGAAATAGTCGTAGCGGTTGCGGGCCTGCGATTCGCCGGCAAAGGCGGTCAGGATGTTGCGTTCGGTCTTGGTGCCTTTCAGGGCCTTCATGACTGCTCCTTAGAGTTGTCGTTGGTTCCGGGTGAATGGGGAGGTAGCCTGATGGCGCCGGGCCGCACGGCCACGTGCGCCGTAAAATGTCACCGACGCCCCGCATGCGGGGGGCCGCCGAAACCGTGCCGCGCTGGCCAGGAGCACGAGCGCTGCAGGCGCGAAGGCAAGGGGCGTGGCCCTGCCGGGCGGCATGCCGGGTGCGAAATATGCCGGGGCGGGTGGAACGGATGCCCGCCGCTGTGATGCCTGCGCCGCCAACGGGTGCTGCGCCCCCTTGGGCAGTTCGTGCGCTCAAACCATATCGTTGGGCGTCATGCTGCGCGCAGCATGCCGGACTCCACGGCGTAAGCCTACAATCCTCACTCCCCCGGCACAAGAGTGAACATGCAGTCAGCGGGATGCCACGGGCAAAGGGAAACGCGGCGGCTCAGTTCTTCGAGGCGCAGGCCTCGCACACCCCTTCGAACTCGATGCGTCCGGAAAGGATGATGAAGCCGGGGGCGCGGGCGCCCGAAATATCGGGCAGGCGCACGGGTTCCATCACGTCGCCCACCCGGCCGCACTGAGTGCAACGCACATGCTGGTGGGGGGTGACGTTGCCGTCGAAACGCTTCTGCGACCCGGCCGATTCCAGCTTCAGGATGTCGCCGGATTCGGCCAGCAGGTCGAGGTTGCGGTACACCGTGCCCAGGCTGATGCGCGGCAGGCGCTGCCGGACCATGCCATACACCTCATCCGCCGTGGGATGACTGTGCACGTTGCGCAATTCTTCAAGAATGACCATGCGCTGCTTGGTCATGCGGGTCTGTTGCTGCTGAGTCATGCGGGCCTCACGTTGTTTATTGGTAATGGTTACTGTTTGTGTGCCCGCATGTCAAGACCCGCGCGAAAAAAACGGCGCACTGTGCCGACGAACCGGCATCGCGCACGCAACAGGGCCGCCGGGATTTCCCCAGCGGCCCTGAAATGTTCCGGATATGGGCGCCAGCCCGGTCCGCCTTGCGGCGGCACCGGTCTTTGTGCCCTAGCCGTCGGTAAGGGACGGCTTCAGTTCGCCCATGGCCGCCCACAGCTTGGACAACGCATCCAGGTAGTCGGCCTTGGCCCCGGTCAGGGCCGCCTCGGCGGCGGTCAGTTTGGCCTGGGCATCCAGCACGTCGGTGTTGGTGCCCACCTGGGCCTGGTAACGGGCCACGGCCACGCGATAGGCCTCCTCGGCCTGGACCAGCCCCTTGGTGGCCACCGCGATGCGCTTGGAAGAATCGGTCAGGGTCAGCAGGCGCGATTGCACCTCATAGGCCACCTCGTGGTGCAGGTTGGCCTCTTCGGCGCGGACCTGGGTTTCCACCTGGCGGGCCTGCTGGCCGGAATACCACGTCCTGCCCCACTCGAACACGCTCCATTCGGCCTTCAGCCCGGTGGACCACTGGCTGAACCCGGTGGGGCTGAGGGTGCTGCCCGAAACGTCCGGATGATCGCCATCCGTGGCCCAATTGAAGTTGGCCGACACCTGCGGGTACAGCCCGCTGTCCGCGATGCGCACGTCCTTGCCCGCGATTTCCACGGCCTTGCCCGCTATGCGCACGTCGGGCCGGTTGCGGTAGGCGCGTTCCAGGCACTGTTCGAGCGTCATGTCGAAGCCCACGGGCACCAGCGTGCCCACGTAGTCGGTGTCGCTGCCCACGGGCAGGGTGAGCAGGGTGTTCAGGCGGGCGCGCTGGGTTGCGTGGTTGTTTTCGGCGGTGATCAGCAGCGATTCGGCGTTGGTCACGTCCACTTCGGCCTGCAACACGTCCAGGCGCGGACGCAGCCCCACGTCGTAGAAGGCGCGGGTAACCTTGGCCTGTTCGAGCAGGCGGTTCAGGGCGTCGCGCGCGCTGCGCACGTTTTCGCCCGACTGCAGATAGGCCAGAAAGGCTTCCTGCACCTGCACCACAAGATCAAGACGCGACTTGTCCAGCGTCAGGGCCTGGCGCTCGGTTTCCAGCGCGGCCTTCTGATAGGTGGACAGCAGCCGCAGCCCGGTGAACAGCGGCTGGCTGACGCCCACGGTCCAGGTGTAGGTGTCGTCGTCCAGTTCACGCGACATGGAGCGGGGCTTTTCGTTCAGGCGGTCGTACCCGTAGCTGGTGGACACGGCCGGGCCGAAGGCCCCGCGCGCCGACTTGCGCCCTTCTTCCGCCGCGTCGCGCCCGGCGCGGGCGGCCACCACGCCCTGGTTGTCGCGCAGGGCCGCTTCCACGGCGCGGCGCATGTCGTATTCCCGTTCCCTGGCGGTGGCGTCCGCCGGAACGGGCGAAGCAGGCTGAACAGGCGAAGGCGTTCCGACGGTCATGCCGCCCGGCGTCGCCCCCGGCATGCCCGCGTCGGCGGCCAGGGCAGGCGCGGCCAACACGGACACGGTCAGGGCTGCGCCCAGCATCAGGACAGGAAGAATCGCCCGCGCGAGGCGGCAGGTGCGGCGCTGCGTCGTCGGCAGGCAGGCGGCAGGGGTGCGGTGCATGGATACTCCTGACGGAGACGGCGTGACAGGGAAATGTGCCCGGCGGCATGCCGGTTTCGATACGCGGCGGAGTGTAGCCGGGGCCGGGCCCACTTGCAACAATGTGCATCCGCCCATGCCGCACGGGGGTGTCCCTTGCACAACCGGCGGCAGAGGCTGCGGCGGCCCGTTCCCCCCTTCGTGCCGCGCCGCGGGAATGTGGCCCATGCGCGGTGCGCATACGCACGGACGGTTGCCGTCGCCCGCCAGTACGGCGGCCCGGCATGCCGCGCCCCACGCCGCTTTGCAACCGCCCCCCGGAAAGTACGCCCCTTTTCGCGCCGGAGCCCCTGAATCCCATTGCATCATTGTCTCTAGACGTCTAAATGGAGGGCGGGATGCCGGACGCGCCCGCGAAACGGTGTGGCCCGACATGACCCGGCATGACCCGGCATGGCCTGGCCTGCCCCGGCAGGATCGGGCGCGGCCCCATGTGGCCGGACGCGCCCGCGAAACGATGTGGCCCGACATGACCCGGCATGGCCTGGTTGCCCCGGCAGGATCGGGCGCGGCCCCATGTGGCCGGACGCGCCCGCGAAACGGCGTGGCCCGACGTGCCGCACCACGCCGCACCACGCCGCACGTCCCGGCCACGCATGGCGCAACGGCGCAGCGCGCCCCGCCAGCCGCACGGCACAACTCAACACCCGGTGGAGACACCCAACGTCATGGATATTCTTTCGATTCTTGCCCAGGCCACCCTGGTGGCCAAGTTCGTTCTCGTCCTTCTGGTGCTCATGTCCATCGGCAGCTGGACGCTGATGTTCCAGAAGTGGTTTGCCCTGAAAGCCGCGCAGCGCAAGGCCGCCGACGGGCTGGACCGCTTCCAGAAGGCCCGCGACCTGCGCGAGGCCGTGCAGTCTCTGGGCGGCGATGCCGCCTCGCCCCTGTACCACGTGGCCCAGCAGGGCGTGGCCGAGTTCAACCGCCTGAAAGAGGCGGGCAGCTCGGGCGACGTGGTGGCCGACAACGTGCGCCGTTCGCTGCGCCAGGGCGTGGGCAACGAGATGACCCGTCTTTCCGCCTCGCTGTCCTTCCTGGCCACCGCCGCCAACACCGCCCCGTTCATCGGCCTGTTCGGCACGGTGTGGGGCATCATGACGTCCTTCCATGCCATCGGCCAGATGAAGAGCGCCTCGCTCGCCACCGTGGCCCCCGGCATCTCCGAAGCGCTCATCGCAACCGCCATCGGCCTGTTCGTGGCCATTCCCGCCACCGTGGGCTACAACGTCTTTCTGGGCATGATCAGCAGCATCGAAGTGCAGCTCGTCAACTTCGCAGGCGCGTTCCTGAACCGCGTGCAGCGCGAGATCAACGCCCATCGCGGCGCGGCCCGTCCCACTGCCGACCGCGCCGCGGACCGGGGCTAGCCCATGGGCGCTTCCGTCGGCAACAAGGGCGGCTTCGTCGCCGAAATCAACGTCACGCCCTTCGTGGACGTGATGTTGGTGTTGCTCATCATCTTCATGGTCACGGCCCCCATGATGACCGAAGGCCTCGAGGTGGACCTGCCCCAGACGCGCACCGTGCAGGTGCTGCCCGCGGACAGCGACCACCTGCTGCTCACCGTGCGCAAGGACGGGGTGATGTACCTCGACGAGTACAAGGTGACCATCGAGGAACTGGAAGGCTACCTGCAACGCCTGGTCAAGGAAAAGAACAAGCTGCTCTTTCTCCAGGCCGACAAGGCCGTGCCCTACGGCGTGGTGGTGGACGTGATGGGGCACATCAAGGCGGCGGGCATCGAAAAGCTCGGCGTCGTGGCGGAACGCGAGGACCCGAAGAAGAAATGAGCCCGTCATCACGAAGGGACGGCACGGTCCGGTTCCACATCCTTCGCGGCAAGGCCGCGCGGTAGGCCGGGGACGACATGCGCTACACAAGTTTTCTGCTGTCGCTCAGCCTGCACTGCGCCATCGTGCTGGTGGTCTTTTTCTGGCCCTCGTCACCGCCGGTGCGTCTGGACATGCCCGTGGTGCAGGTGGACCTGGTAAGCCTGGGCGCGCCCGGCGGACCCAAGGCCCCGCCCGCCCCGGCGCCCGGCCCCGCGCAACCGCAGGCCGCCCCTGCCCCCGCGCCCACGGCGTCGTCGCCCAAGGCCGCGCCCGTGGCCACGCCCGAGGTGCAGGAAAAAGCCGCGCCCAAGGCAGAGCCCAAGCCGGAACCGAAGCCGGAGCCCAAGCCCGAGCCGAAACCGGAACCCAAGCCAGAACCGAAACCCGAGCCCAAGCCCGAGCCGAAGCCCGACGCCAAGGCCATCAGCGAAAAGAAAGACGAGAAGCAGACCAAGCCGGAACCGCCCAAGGACGTCTCCAAGAACGCCACGGCGGCGGCCCCGGCCAAGCCCGCGGCACCTGCCGCGCCCGCCAAGGAAGAAAAGCCCGCTCCCAACCCCAAGGACGTGCTGAAGCAGGCCCTGGCCGACGTGCAGACCAAGGCCGGCGGCGCGCCGGAACAGGGCAAGACCCGCGCGGGCGTCACCTCCGGCGCGGCTGGCGCCAAGGACGTGGCCAACGCCCTGTCCGCCTTGCAGGCCACCGTCAAGGGTGGCGGGGGCGGCGGCGCGGCGGGCGGCGGCGACGGCAGCGGGGGCGAAGGCTCCGGCGGCGTCGGCATTGCCGGCGTGTACACCATGCAGGTCATGCAGATCGTGCGCAGCCACTGGGAATTTCCCGCCCTTGCCAACCGCGAGAACCTCATGGTGCGGGTCCGGGTGAAGGTGGCTCCCAACGGTCAGATACAGGATTTCAGCGTGGAGCAGTCCTCGGGCCGGGCCGACTTCGACTCGTCGACCCTGAAGGCGCTGGGCAAGACCGGCATTCTGCCGCCGCCGCCCAGTGCGGAATTCCAGGACCTTGTGCTCAACTTCAACCTTCAGGAAATGATCGGAAAGAGATGAGACAGCATCATGCCATCCACCGCCTTCTGGCGGCAGTGTGCCTCATCGTGTGCTGCGCGCTGGCGGCCCCGGCCCTTGCGGCCGGCCCCGTGCAGATCGACATCTACGGCCCCGGCCAGGGCAGCCTGAACCTTGCCCTGGCCGACCCGCTGGGCCCCATCCCCGGCACGCCGGTGACCGGACAGGGCGCAAAGCTGAACGAGATCATCCGCGAGAACCTGAGCTTTCTGCCGTTCCTGCGCCTGACCGACCCCAAGGCCATCCTGGGCGGCACGGTGCTGCAAAGCTACAAGGCCCCGGACATCGACTTCAAGCGCTTCCAGATCGCGGGCACCGACCTTGTGGTCACGGCGGGCTGGCCCCAGGGCGACGCCCCCGGCAAGCCCTTCGTCGAACTGCGCGTGTACGAGGCGTATTCCGGCAAGCTGGTGTTCGGCAAGGGCTACTACGACATTCAGGAAACCCAGCTGCCCGACGTGGCCGACCGGTTCTGCTCCGACCTCATGAAGGCCCTGACGGGCCGGGGCGAATTCTTCAAGTCCACCCTGGCCTTCGTGAAGTCCGGCGGCAAGAACAAGAAGGACGTGTGGCTCAGCAAGCCCACCGGCCGCGACCTGCGCCAGATCACCAACCTGCCGGGCGAGGCCCTGTCCCCTTCGTGGTCGCCCGACGCGCGGTTCATCGTGTTCAGTCACATGGACGACCGCACCCACGCCCTTGGCGTATGGGACCGCCTGACCCGCCAGACCCAGCGCATCAAGTTTCCGGGCAATACCGTCATCGGCCCCGCCTTCCTGCCCGACAACAAGGTGGCGGTCAGCCTTTCCACCGGCAAGAACCCCGGCATCTTCCTGCTGAACCACGTGTTCCAGAAGGAACGCGCCCTGGAGGACAGCGCCTCCATCGACGTTTCGCCCTCGTTCGACGCCACCGGCACCAAGATGGCCTTCTGCTCCAGCCGCCTGGGCGGCCCGCAGATATTCCTGAAGGACCTGACCACCGGCCAGGTGACGCGCATCAGCCGCAGCGGCAACTACAACACCGCCCCGTCCATCAGCCCGGACGGCACGCTGATCGCCTTTGCCCGCATGACCGACTTCGGCCACCGCATCTTCGTGTATGACATGGTCACCCAGTCGGAACGGCAGGTCACCTTCGGCCCCGGCACCGACGAAACACCGTCCTTCGCGCCCGACAGCTACTTTCTGGCGTTCACCTCCACCCGCAGCGGCGCCAAGCAGATCTACCTGATCACCCGGCACGGCGGCGATGCCAAGCGGGTGCCCACGGGCACGGGCGATGCCTCGTTTCCGGACTGGGGCATGATTCCCGACTAGGCCGCGGCACGAGCGAGCGCGGAGAATAGACACGCACCACACGCGGCGGAAATCCGTCGCGTGTGGTTTCACGTTTCTCGCCAGCGCACGTCTTCGTGGAACGTCCGGAAGGGGACACCCCCGCCTTCCGGGGGACCGAACCCAAAAAAATCGTGGGGGAAAGTGGAGATACCGCAATCCCCCATCTTGACAAAAAACGGCGTAGAGATACCATTACTGCTGTCCCATTCCGGGGGTGTTAGGGTTGCGGCCGAAGCCGACGGAAAGGGATAAAGGAAAGGAACCGTTCTCTGCATAATTCTATTGGAGCGAAGAGCTGTCTAGGAGGAATCACATGAACACCGCAAAGCGCTTTGGGCTTGTCCTGACTCTGGCCCTTGTCCTCGCCACCGGCTTTGGCTGCGCCAAGAAGCAGGTCGCCGCCACCCCCGAATCCGCCGGCGCCCCCATGGCCGCCGAAGACGATTCGGCCCGTCGTGCTCAGCTGGAAGCCCTTGCCCGGGCCCAGCAGATCATCACCGACGCCAAGGTCTACTTCGACTTCGACAAGTTCGACCTGAAGGCCGAATCCAAGGAAGTCCTGAAGCAGAAGGCCGACGTGCTGAAGAAGTTCCCCTCCATCCGCGTGCTGGTGGAAGGCCACTGCGACGAACGTGGTACCCAGGAATACAACCTGGCCCTCGGCGAACGTCGCGCCCGCGCCGCCTACGAGTACCTGGTGATGTCCGGCGTGAACGCCGGTCAGCTGGAAATGATCAGCTACGGCGAAGAACGTCCCGCCGTGGAAGGTCACACCGAAGCTGCTTGGTCCAAGAACCGCCGCGGCGAGTTCAAGATCATCAAGTAGTTTCCGTTTCCGCCTGATTTCAAGGCCGCTCCCGTTCGCGGGGGCGGCCTTCCTTTTTTTGCGGCGCAAGACCGTGCGCAACCGCACCACGAGACCAACGCGCCCTTCCCCTTCCGACAGCCGGGATGCATCCCGCTGCTGCCCCCGCCAGTGAACATGCACCCGCCACTGGCGGGTCCGATGGCAGCCGCACGCAAGCGGGAGGGTAAATGGAGCGGTCAGGCCAGAGGGGGCTGCGCCATGGCCTCGCGCTCGGCACGCAGGCGGCGCAGCCGGTGTTCGGCCACGGTCAGGCAGGACAACACGCGGGCACGGTCCAGCAAATCCACGGCAGGCAGCAGCAACAGCGCCTTCAGCCGCTCCACGAACAGCTCCAGTTCCTGCCGCTGCCGTTCGGCCCCGGCAGCCCCCGTGGCGCCGGGGCGCGCCGCTTGCAACGCCTCGCCGGGGATGCCCGGCAGGCAATGGCGCTGCATGGCTTCGCGCAGGCGCAACGGGTGGCGCGCGGACTGGTGCTCCGCTGCTTCCGGCGCGGTGGGCGGCGGGGGCAACAGCGCGGAATGGGCGTGCAGGGCCGCCGCAATGCCCGCCCTGTGCCCGAAGACCTGGGTGGCCAGCACCATGGCCCCGCCGATGCGGTTGGCCCCGTGCATGCCGGTGGCACATTCACCGCAGGCGAACAGCCCCGCAACCGAAGTGCGTCCGTCCGCGTCGATGAGCGCCCCGCCGTTGCCCGCCTGCGCCATGAGCGACAGCAGGCGCGGCTCGCGCTCGCCGTGGTAGCGCACCGGCACCACACCCGCCGGGGTCATGCGGGCCAGCAGCCAGGCGTCCAGCGCGGCGTCAGGCAGGCCCCACCCCCACGGGGCATGGGTGGCCCGGCTGGCCACATGGGGGCGCAGCTCACGCGGCAGGGCAACGGGCACGCCGTCCAGTCCGGCCGCTTCCAGTTCGTGCGCCCGTTCGGACAGAAAGGGAAAGGGCTGCCCGCCCTCGTACCACAGGAACTGGAGGAACGAGGCATTGCCGATGCGGGCGCCGCAATCGCGGGCAAAGCCCAGCCCCGTTCCCGTCTGGCCGGTGCCGGCCTGCCCGGCGCCGGAGGCATCGCAGGCGAACAGGGAGGCAGGACCGCCCACGGCCAGCACCACGGACCGGGCGCGCACCGGCAGCACGTTGCCCACCGGGTCCAGGCACAGCGCGCTGCCGGGTGGGCCACCCTCGACGCCAAGGGCCGCAAGGGTGAAGCCCGGCAACACCTCTACCCCGGCGGCCACGGCCACGCGCAGCATGGCGGCATGGGCCGCCGTGCAGTCGGGGAGTACGGCGGCCACGGCCATTTCGGGGAAAAAGCAGGCGCTGCGCCGCAACCGCGCGCCACCTTGGCCCGTGGCCAGCGGCACGCCCCATTGCTCCAGTTCGCGCAGGCGGGCCTCGCCCTGCTCCAGCAACAGGCGCACCAGCGCCGGGTCCGCCGTACCGGGGTGGGCGATGGCCAGGGCGCGTTCCAGCAGTGCGTCGCGCTCCTCGTCGTCGGCAGGGGCCAGCACGCCCAGCGAACCCGCATGGCCCGCAAAGGACGAGCCGCCCGGCCCTTCGTGCGGGGCCAGCACGATGACGCGCAGGCCGCGCCCCGAAACGGCAGCGGCTATGGCCGCTCGCAGACCGGCAAAACCGGCCCCGGCAACGAGTACGTCCGCTTCCAGCGACATGCGGGTTCCTTCATGCTCCGTGGCCATAAGTACATGGATCAACCATGAATGAGGCAAGCCATCCCGATACACGGGATACAGCTCCCGCATACGGGCAGATATCCCCGACAGGGCATACCTTTCCGGTCTCTTTCACTCTGCGCGGAACCGCAGTGGAAATCAAGCCGCACGCAAAACGCCCCCGAAACACGGGCTTCGGGGGCGTTGTCGTCAATCTGTGGGCTATGGCCTTTATCGTTCGCCGCCCCGAGGCACAGCGCGACCGCACTGGCCGCACGAATTGCACCGAACACACAGGGCAACCAACGGGCAAAAAGCCCCACCAGCTGTTATTTCATGGCTTCGGGAAACAGCTCCGCCGCCATCTCGCGCAGCTTGAACTTCTGGATCTTGCCGCTGGCGGTCATGGGATAGGCGTCGATGAAACTGATGTAGCGCGGCACCTTGTGCCAGGCGATGCGGCCACGGCAGTAGTCGCGCACGTCTTCGGGAGCCATCTCCACCCCCGGCTTGGGGATGATGAACGCCCCCACTTCCTCGCCGTACTTGCGGCTGGCCACCCCCACCACCTGTACGTCCTGCACGCCGTCCATGCCGTACAGGAACTCCTCGATCTCGCGGGGGTAGATGTTCTCGCCGCCCCGGATGATCATGTCCTTGATGCGGCCGGTGATGACTACGTAGCCTTCCTCGTCCATGATCCCAAGGTCGCCGGAATGCAGCCAGCCCTCGGGGTCGATGGTGGAGGCCGTGGCCTCGGGCATGTTGTAGTAGCCCTTCATCACGTTGTAGCCCCGGCAGACCACCTCGCCCTGGGCGCCGCGCTCCACTTCCTGGTTGGTTTCCGGGTCCACGATGCGCACCTCGATGCACGGCATGGCCCGGCCCACGGTCTGCACGCGGCGTTCGAAGGGATCGGTGACCAGGCTCTGGGTCATCACCGGCGAACCTTCGGTCAGGCCGTAGCAGATGGTGATCTCGCGCATGTACATCTTTTCGACCACCCGGCGCATCAAGGGTTCCGGGCAGACCGAACCGGCCATGATGCCGGTGCGCAACGAACTGAAGTCGAACCGCTCGAACAGCTTGTGCTCCAGCACGGCCAGGAACATGGTGGGCACCCCGTACAGGGCGGTGCACTTTTCCTGGTCCACGGATGCCATGACGTGCATGGGGCTGAAGCTTTCCAGAATCACCAGCGCGGACCCGTGGTTGATGGCGGCCAGCACCCCCAGCACGCAGCCGAAGCAGTGGAACAGCGGCACCGGCAGGCACACGCGGTCCTTTTCGGTAAAGTGCTGGTTCTTGCCGATCCAGTAGCCGTTGTTGCCGATGTTCACGTGGGTGAGCATGACCCCCTTGGGGAACCCGGTGGTGCCCGAGGTGTACTGCATGTTCACCACGTCGTGCGGGGAAAGGGCGCGCTGGCGCTCGGCGTATTCCTCGTCCGAGACCATGGCCGACATGCTGACGATCTCGGGCACGGAATACATGCCCCGGTGCTTTTCCGCGCCCAGGAACATGACCCGCTTCAGGTGCGGCAGCGAGGGGCAGCGCAACTGCCCGCGCGGCTGCGTCTTCAGTTCCGGGATCATGTTGTAGATGGTCTGCACGTAGTCGTGGTCGCGGAACCCGTCGATGATGAACAGGTTCTCGCACTCCGACTGGGTGAGCAGGTAGCGGATCTCGTGCTCGCGGTAGTTGGTGTTCACCGTAAGCAGGATGGCGCCCATCTTGGCCGTGGCGAACTGCAGCGCCACCCAGTGGGGCACGTTGGTGGCCCACACGGCCACCTTTTCGCCGTGCTGCACGCCAAGGGCCATCAGTCCCTTGGCAAGTTCGTCCACCGCATCGGCGAACTGCCGGTAGGTCTGCCTGTAGTCGCGGTCCACGTAGACGACCGCGTCGTTGTCCGGATATTTGGCAACGGTCTCGTCCAGTATCTGGCCAAGGGTCCGTTCGCGCACTGCGAATTCGTCCATGCCCCTTCCACTCCTAGGGATAGTAGATCACGGCGTATATCTCGGCCGGGGCGTCCCCTTCGGCGCCCACGTAGTGGGGCACGATGGAGTTGTAGTAGATGCTGTCGCCCGGTCCGAGCAGATGCTCTTCCTTGCCGTACACCACGCGGATGGACCCCTTGTTCACCAGGATGAACTCCTCGCCCTGGTGCGAGGACAGCTTGCGGTCCTCTGCGGGCTCCGGACATATCTCGATGAAGAACGGCTCCATGTTGCGGTCGCTCTTGCCCTTGCCCAGCGAGTGGAAGCGGAAGGCCGCGCACTTGTTGCGCGCCTTCTGCATGGTCAGGTCCGCCTCGCGGTCGCCCTGGCGGCTCACGATGGGGTCGCGGCTCACCGCGTCGTCCATGAAGGTGCCAAGGCGTACGTTCAGGGCGCGGGCCAGCTTCTGTAGCGGCCCGATGGACGGATACAGGTTGTCGTCCTCGAGGGCGGCGATGAATTCCGTCTTGAGACCGGCGGCGTCCGCGAGTTCCTCGCGGCTCAGGCTGCGGTCTTCCCTGTACTTGCGCACGCGCGCGCCAAGCTTGTCAGCGCCCATGGCTCCTCCTTGAAGCGGATTGATTGTGCACCCCAGCCGCCGGTCTGCACCAGTCTGGACCAGCCGGGGCGGCGGAATGCTGTGGGAATCGTTCTAGTTATCCGACCGGCGCACGCTGTACAAGGAAAATACCCCGGACTGCGCGCCCGAACAGCTGCACGCCAGCTGCGCATCGGTCGCGCATCGGTCGCGTACCGGTTGCGCACCGGTCGCGCCGCGGCCCCCCGGAGTTGTCCGTTCCGCGTGACGCAATGCGGGCAGACCTACCCGGCGCGGCGCGACCGGTGCGACACTTTATAAGAGCGCCGCCCCCATGACAACCAGTCCATGCTGGCGCCTGCCGCAACGGCTGCGGGCGCGGACGGAAGGAAAACGTGGTACGCAATGCCCCGGCACGGCCCGCAGCGTGGTCAGCCATCGTGCGTACGCCCCTGGCGTCCCCGTCGCCGCACGCCTTTTCACGCCGCAGGTCTTCCGCTATGGTCGCCGCATGCCAGACGATCTCGTGCGCCGCAAGTTCACCGTCTCCGGGCAGGTCCAGGGGGTGGGGTTTCGCCCCTTCGTGTACCGCATCGCCGCCGACCACGCGCTGACCGGCACGGTCAGCAACACCGCCGCCGGGGTGTTCATAGAAGTACAAGGACTTGCGGCATCGGTGGACGGCTTCGGGCACGACCTGGCCCACAAGTTGCCGCCGCTGGCCCGGGTGGTTTCGTGCACGCACCAGGACATCCCCGTGGTGCAGGGCGAGGACGGGTTCCGCATAGTCGCCAGCGGTGACGGGGG
Source organism: Nitratidesulfovibrio termitidis HI1 (assembly GCF_000504305.1). Classification (NCBI taxonomy): domain Bacteria; kingdom Pseudomonadati; phylum Thermodesulfobacteriota; class Desulfovibrionia; order Desulfovibrionales; family Desulfovibrionaceae; genus Nitratidesulfovibrio; species Nitratidesulfovibrio termitidis. The sequence goes on along the minus strand of NZ_KI632512.1, from coordinate 3,193,546 downwards.
TGCGGGACACGAGGTGCTCATCAGCGCCGACGTGGCCACCTGCGACGACTGCCTGGCCGACATGAACGACCCGGCCAACCGCCGCCACCTGTACCCCTTCACCAACTGCACCAACTGCGGGCCGCGCTACACCATCACCCGGTTCATTCCCTACGACCGCGACAAGACCTCCATGGCCTGCTTTCCGCTGTGCCCGGAATGCGCCGCAGAGTACGAAAACCCGCTGGACCGGCGCTTTCACGCCCAGCCCAACGCCTGCCCGGTGTGCGGGCCGCGCGTGTGGTACGTGGACGGCGCGCCGCAGGGCCCGACGCCGGAAACGGCCCCACCGGCCTCGCTGGCCCCACCGGCCTCGCTGGCCCCACTGGCCCCACTGGCCTCGCCCGGCTCCGAACATGACGCGGGCCGTTCTGACGCACATGATACGGGCCGCCCCACAGGCACCCCGGCCATCCAGGCACTGGCAGAGGCGCTGGCCGCAGGACGCATCGCCGCCGTGAAGGGGCTGGGCGGGTTCCATCTGGCCTGCGACGCGGCCAGCGATGTTGCCGTGGGCGAACTGCGCCGCCGCAAGCACCGCCCCCACAAGCCGCTGGCCATCATGGTGCCGGACCTCGCCGCCGCCCGGCGCATCGTGCACGTTTCTCCGGAAGAAGAGGCCCTGCTGGCCGGACGCGAACGGCCCATCGTGCTGTGCCGGGCGCTGGACGGGCTGGCGGGCGGCATGCAGGACGAGCTATCGGCCCGGCCTGACGGCGACGCCCCGCGGTGCTACGCCCCCGATGCTCCCCGCATCCTGCCCCCCATTTCTCCGCAGGTTTCGCCGGACACGCCCTTCGTGGGGGTAATGCTGCCCTACACCCCCCTGCACCATGTGCTGCTGCGCCTGTACGGGGCGCTGCTGCCGGAAGGCCGCGTGCCCGCGCTGGTAATGACCTCCGGCAACGCGGGCGGCGAGCCCATCTGCCTCGGCAACCGGGAAGCGCTACGCCGCCTGCCCTCCATCGCCGACGTGTTCCTGCTGCATGACCGCGACATCCTGATCCGCACCGACGACTCGGTGACGCGGGTCAACCCGGCCACCGGCGCGCCGCAGTTCCTGCGCCGGGCGCGCGGCTTCACTCCGCGCCCCGTGTTTCTGGAAGGCGACGGCCCGTGCGTGCTGGCCATGGGGCCGGAACTCAAGAACACCCTGTGCGTCACCCGGGGCGACAAGGCCTTTGTCAGCCAGCACATCGGCGACATGCACAACCTGGAAACCCTGGGCTTTCACCGCGAGATCGCCGCGCACCTGCCGCGCATCCTGCAGGTGACCCCGCAGGCCGTGGTGCGCGACCTGCACCCAGACTACATGACCACGGCGGAAGCGCAGCAGAGCGGCCTGCCCGTGCTGACGCTGCAACACCACTTCGCGCACATCCATGCCGTACTGGCCGAAAACCGGCACGACGGCCCGGCCCTGGGGCTGGCGCTGGACGGCACCGGCCACGGCGACGACGGCACGGTATGGGGGGGCGAGATGCTGTACGTGGACAACGTGGCGCTGGACCACCAGCGGCTGGGGCGGCTGGCCCGCATCCCCCTGCCGGGGGGCGAGGCCGCCATCCGCGAACCGTGGCGCATCGCGCAGGGACTGCTGTGGCAACTGGGCCTGCGCGAACCCGCAGCGGACGGCGCACGCCCCTGGCCGTGGCTGCGCGGCCACGCCCAGGCCGCCGCCTTTCTGCCGCGCCTGCTGGAACGCGGGATCAACACCCCGCTCACCTCCAGTTGCGGACGGCTGTTCGACGCGGTGTCCGCCCTGCTGGGGCTGTGCGACACCGTCACCTACGAAGGGCAGGCGGCCATCCGGCTGGAACACGCGCAGGATGCCATAGCTCCGCATGGCGGCAGCCACGATTCCTTCTTCGCCCACGCCTACCCCTGCCCCCTGCGCGGCGCACGAGACGGCAGCGAAACACTGGTGCTGGACACGCATGCGCTGTTCCGCGCCGTGCACGACGACTGGGCGCGCGGCACCACTCCCGCAGAGGTATCGCGCCGCTTTCACGCCGGGCTGGTGGCGGGCCTTGCCGACATGGCCGCCGCCGTGGCCGGGGTGATGGACGTGCCGGTGGTGGCCCTGTCCGGCGGAGCCATGCAGAATCTCACCCTGTCCGTGCGCCTGCCGCAGGCCCTTGCGGCGCGCGGGCTGACCGTGCTGACCCACGCGGAACTGCCCCCCGGCGACGGCTGCATCTCGCTGGGGCAGGCCGCCTGGGCGCGCCGGGTGCTGGCCGGGCGGGGATAGCATCCGCCACCCTCGCCTTTTTCTCTTCTGAAACTCGCAGGGGGGCGCAGCCGCTCTTTCAGGGAATGAACACCTTACCCGCCTTCGTGGCGTCACGACAGCAGGCGCTGTTCGAGCATTTCCCTGAGTGACCGCCTCCCATCCAGCACGCCAAGCACGAAAACCTTCTCGCCCTCGGGGCGATAAAAAATCCGCCAGGGCGCTTCCTGCACCTCGCGGATTTTTCTGTTGCCGAACAGCACAAGCTCTTCAGGAAACTTGCCACGCAGCGCAAGCGTTGCAAGCTCGCGAATTCTTCCTTCCAGTCGGCCCAGAATGGACTCGGCCTGCTCCTTGCCGTCGCGCTCAAGGATGTAGCCGTATATTTCCAGGATGTCCTCAATGGCCTCCGGCGTCAGGACAACGTCAGCCATTGGCCTTGGCCTCTCGTATCCTGGCCCGGATGTGGGCAAAGGCGTCATTAACCGAAACCCCGTAGCCTTCCTGAAGGCTCTTTTCGCCCATGGAAAGGATTTTCAACAAGGCGATGCCTTCGGTCAGAAGGTCATAGTCTTTGACCCCCATGAGCACGGCGGAAGCCTCGCCATTCTGGGTAATGATCATGGGGCCGGAGGTGTTCACTTTCTCCAGCACCTTTCCGGTGTTGGCCTTCACGTAGCTGATGGACTTGATGTCTTCACTCAGGCGCATGGTGCCTCCGTCAGGTCTTTCATATGACCAAATTTAGCCAGAATCAGGTACCGAGTCAATGGAGACGTGGCCGAGCACAAGGGAAGAGGGGCAACCCGGCAGTGACGCAGTCAGCCATGCCACGGCTACCCACCTTTCCCTTTCCCCCCCCGAAAAAAAGCGGGCGGTGCGCCTGCGGTCTCGCTTCCCCACAGAAGCTCCACCAAGCGCACCGCCCCGTACTCGTGCGTTCGTCCCGCCGCCGCCACACCGTCGCTGTGGGGCGGCGGGCATCCGCACTCCGCTCTTGCCTGTCCCTTTCCCGGGATATCTCCCTGCCCGGCTCCGTGCCTACCCGCAGTCCGCCGTTACCAGCTTGGCGAAGATCCGCTCCGCCGCCTGGCTGGACAGGGTAAAGGCCAGCATGCCCGCAGGCAGGTAGGAAAATTCCGTGGCTCCCTGCACCCCCACCGTAAAGGTGGTGCGGGTGGTCACGTACGACTTGCGCACGTTGTGCCGCCGGGCAAACTCGAACAGGGGCCGCAACTGCGCCCCGTTTCCGTTGCCCGCCGCCTTGCGCGCGGCGCGGGTGGTGGCTGCGGGCCCGGCGGACGCGCCGCAGCGACCGTTGCCGTTCTTCTGGCCGGCGGCGATGCCCTCGTCACTCCAGCGAATGTCGAAGGCCAGCACCGGCTTGCCGTGCACCGGGTGCAGGCCCACCAGCGCCACCTCGCCGCCGTCCCAGCGGGCGTAGCAGGTGTTGCGGGACAGGGCCGGGCTGCACAAGAGCTGCCCCACCACGGCGGTTTCCAGCAACGGTTGCAGGCCGGGGTCGTCCGGGCCGGTGATGGGCGCGAACAGCGCCGTGCGCATGGAGGGGTTGGCCAGGTACACCTTGAAGCTGCGGTCGCGCCGGAAGCGGCGGCCCGCATCGTCGATGCGCCGCAGCCGCACCACCAGGAAGGCCGCCTCCAGATAGTCGAGGTAGCGCTTAAGGGTGTTCACCGCGATGCCCGATTCGCCCCGCAGATCCTCCAGAGTCACCTCGCGCCCGCTGTTCAGGGCCAGCACGGCCAGCAGGCGGTTCAGTTCCTGCACGTCCGAGATGCCGTACAGGCCGGGCATGTCGCTGCACAGCACCCGGTCGATGATCTCGCTGCGCAGAAAACGCGCCATGTCCGCGCGCACCCGCTCGGACACCACGGCTTCCGGGTAGCCGCCAAAATTCATGTACCGCACCAGCAGTTCGTTCAGTTCGTCCATGCGTTCGGGCGTGAACAACTGCTTCATGTCGCGGCGCTGCCCGCCGGACAGGCGCAGAAATTCGGCGAAGGACAGCGGCGGCAGCATGTACACCGCAAAACGGCCCGCCGCCTCGGCATCGCCCATGCGGCGCAGGGCGGGCGCGGCGGAACCGCACACCGTGCAGCGCAGCGCGGGCCAGCGGGCGGCCAGGGTGTCCAGCCCGCGCTCCCAGTCGGCCATGTACTGGATTTCATCAAAGATGACCCAGCCGGGGCGGTTGGGGTCCAGGCCCGACATTTCGGCGGCCAGTTCCACAAAGTCGGCCAGTTCCATGCCGGTGTAGGCCGGGGCGTCCAGTGTGGCGAACAGTATCTGGCGGCGTTCGGCCCCCTGTTGCAGCAGGGTATCCACCACCTGGTGCAACAGCACCGTCTTGCCCACCCGGCGCGGCCCCATCAGCACCACGGCCCGGTGCAGCGCACAGTCGGCGGCAAGTTCGAAGAATGGCGCGAAGTGGTCGCGCTGCGGCAGATCCGCCGCAAAGGGGCGGGCAAGCTCGTCGGCCCACCACGGGTTGTCCGCGGCAAGGCGTCCCATGACATCGGCGCGTGGCAGTGCGTGCGGCATGGCATTCCTCCTTTCTGGGAGCATGCACCATGCTACACACCAAACGCGACAAAGAGTCAATTACAATCACTTGATTGATCTTACAGTTAATACAGCTCGGGCAACACAGCATCATTACACTGTTCGCATGCACAAACTGCACACAACACTCTATCATACAATAGAGTTTATTCATGCAAACATAGCGTCATTCTCCTGATTCTAGCCTGTCATTGTGCCGCCACCACCGCGCATATTTTTTTCCGATGAACAGCCTGCCGGCACATCCGGCTGCTCCCGGCCACGCCGGTACCGCCCCCCGCCGAAACATCGTGCGCTCACTCAACTTGCCAACCGGGCCTCGCGCGCCTATAGTCAGCGGCTTCCTCTCACCGCAACCCGAGAGAGAGCCCGCCCATGCCCCATAAAGGCCCGCATATCTCCATATCCGCGGATTTCGTCGTCAATCGTATCCTGCGTATCAATCTCGACGAATTCGAGGACTGGCCCGAGTCCGTGCGCCACCTCGCCATCGAAATCGCGGAAGAACTGTTCCTCGTCGTATACAACCCGTTCATCGACGCGGAAACGGTGAAAGCGAGCGTTCGCGCGCGTTTCGAGGGCGAAAAGGCGGCACTTGCCCACCATTACGCCACCAGCATCGGCGAAGGCATCACCATGTTCTGGAGCGCGCACGAGGCCGAGGTGGCCTACCGCGACGAACTGGTGAAGCGCCTTGCCGCCGTCATGCCGCGCGAGTGCATAGACACCCGCCCCGGCGCGCTGGTGGAAAATTCCACCGACGCCACCGACCTGCGCATGGAACTGCCCATGCTGGTGGTCAGCCCCGCGTCCGCCGAACAGGTCAGCGCCGTGGTCAAGCTGGCCAACGAGCTGAAGTTCGCCATCATTCCGCGCGGTGGCGGTTCCGGCCTGACCGGCGGCGCCGTGCCTGCCCGCAAGCGCACGGTGATCCTCAGCCTTGGCCGCCTTACCCGCATCGTCAGCATCGACGAACAGAACAAGGTGCTGTGCTGCGAGGCGGGCGTCATCACCAACGACGCCATCGCGGCGGCGGGCAAGAAGGGCCTGCTGTTCACCGTGGACCCGGCCTCAAAGCTGGCCTCGTCCATCGGGGGCAACATTGCCGAAAACGCGGGCGGCCCCTTTGCCTTCGAATACGGCACCACCCTCGACAACCTGCTCTCGTGGCGCATGGTCACCCCCACCGGCGAGATCATCGACGTGGCCCGGGTGGACCACCCGCGCCACAAGATCATGCCCGACGAGACGGCCACCTTCGAAATCCGCGACCTGAGCGGCGGCGTGCGCAACGTGGTGTCCCTGCGTGGCGAGGAAATCCGCCTGCCCGGCCTTGGCAAGGACGTGACCAACAAGACCCTGGGCGGCCTGCCCGGCATGCAGAAGGAAGGCGTTGACGGCATCATCGTCGAGGCCTGCTTCGTGCTGCACAAGAAGCCGGTCCACTCGCGCGTGCTGGTGCTGGAATTCTTCGGGCGCTCCATGAACAGCGCCATGCAGGTCATCAAGGACGTGGTGGGCTACCGCGACACCATCCGCCGCGAAGGCGACCACGTGAAGGTGTCGGCCCTGGAGGAGTTCAACTCCAAGTACGTCAAGGCCATAGAATACAAGAAAAAGTCTTCGGAGTACGAGGGCGACCCCATCTCGGTGCTCATCGTGCAACTGGATGGCGACGACGAGTTCCACCTGGACCGCGCCGTGCACCAGATCCTGGACATCGTGAACCCCTACGACGGGGCGGACATCTTTGCCGCGCGCGACGAGAAGGAAGCCGAAATCTTCTGGGAAGACCGCCACAAGCTGTCCGCCATCGCCCGGCGCACCTCCGGCTTCAAGATCAACGAGGACGTGGTCATCCCCATCGACGGCGTGCCCGAGTTCGCTGATTTCCTGGAGCAGGTGAACCTGGAATGCGCGGCCGCCGCCTACCGTTCCGCCCTGCAAGAGGTGGGACGCCTGGCGGGCATGCCGCTGGACGACAGGGAGTTCAACCGCGAATTCACCTACGCCTCCAAGGTGGCCAAGGGAGAGGTTTCGGCCAAGGACATCTCGGACGAGGAAATGCAGATCCGCGCCGTGGTCTTTCTGGGCGAACTGGCCAACGCGCACCCCAACCTGGCCCGCAAGATAGAGCGCATCAAGGACCACATGCAGGCCACCCGCATCGAGGTGGCCAGCCACATGCACGCGGGCGACGGCAACTGTCACGTCAACATCCCGGTCAACTCCAACGACCCGGTCATGCTGCACAATGCCGAGCAGGTGGCCCACCGCGTCATGGCCAAGGCCCAGGAGGTGGGCGGCGAAGTCTCTGGCGAGCACGGCATCGGCATCACCAAGATCGCCTTCCTGCGCAAGGAGAAGATGGACGCCCTGCGCGCCTTCAAGGAGCGCGTGGACCCGCGCAACGTGCTGAACCCCGCCAAGCTGACCCAGCGCGAACTGCCGGTGCGCCCGTTCACCTTCTCGTTCAACCGGCTCATAGAGGACATCCGCCAGAGCGGCCTGCCCGACAAGGAACGACTCATCCAGCTGCTGGCCAACGTGCAGATCTGTACCCGCTGCGGCAAGTGCAAGCAGGTCTGCCCCATGTTCTACCCGGAACAGTCGCTGCAATACCACCCGCGCAACAAGAACATCGCCCTCGGCGCGCTGGTGGAGGCGGTGTACTATTCGCAGGTCAACAAGGGCCGGCCCGATCCCTTCCTGCTGGGCGAACTGCGCACCATGATGGAGCACTGCACCGGCTGCGGCCGCTGCACCTCGGTCTGCCCGGTAAAGATCGATTCGTCCGGCGTGGCCCTGGCCATGCGCGCCTTTCTGGAATCGGAAAACGCGGGCGGCCACCCCATCAAACGCAAGGTGCTGGAATGGCTGTCCGCCGATCCGGCATCGCGCGTGCCGCGCGCGGCCAAGGCCGCATCCATGGGCCAGCGCTTCCAGAACCGCTTCGTGGGCCTGGTGCCCGCCGGGTGGCGCGAACGTTTCGAAAGCCCGCTGTTCGCCGGTCCCGGACCGGAAGTGGGCTACAAGAACCTTGCGGAAACCCTGCACCTGGGCAAGGGCGGCATCTTCGTGCCCGCCAGCGCCAGACAGCGTGCGGCGGCCACCGGCGAACCCGTGGAAGCGGTGTTCTACTTCCCCGGCTGCGGGGGCGGGCTGTTCTACCGCAACATCGGCCTGGCCGGGCTGATGCTGATGCTGAAATCCGGCGTGGCCGTGGTCATGCCGGAACAGCACCTGTGCTGCGGCTATCCCCTGCTGTCCGCCGGGGCCGACAACGCCTTCGCCACCAACCGCGACCACAACGTGCAAGCCATCAGGGCCGCACTGGACAAGGCGCGCGCGGCGGGGCTCAACGTCACCCACGTCATCACCGCCTGCGGCTCGTGCCGCGACGGCATCCAGCGGCACGAACTGCTGGGGGCGCAAGGCAACGCCCCGGCCATGCTCCACAAGGACATGGTGCAATTCCTGCTGGAACGTCTGCCCGCCAACGCCCTTACGGGTGCGGAAAAGCCCGCTGCCGGAACCGAGGTGCTCTACCATCCCTCGTGCCATGCGGAATGGGTGGGTGTGCACAAGGGCAAGGCCGCGAACATCTACGCGCAGGCCGTGGCTGCCTTCACCGGCGCGAAGGTCCGCGTCAACCCCGGCTGCTGCGGCGAATCTGGCATGGGCGCCATGACCTCGCCCGCCATCTACAACAAGCTGCGTGCCCGCAAACGGATGCGCCTTGAGGCGGACTTCATGACCTACGCCGACAACGCGCCCGTTATCGTGGGCTGCCCCTCGTGCAAGGTGGGCATCAAGCGCACCATGCTGGCCCTGAAGGACAAGCGCCCCGTGCTGCATACCCTGGAATGGCTGGCGGAACTGGCCAAGGGCGCGGACTGGCGCAAGATATTGCGCAAGGCCGCCGACCAGGCGAAAGACGAGGGTGGAGTGCGCGTGGTGGATGACGGCGGCTTGTAAGAAAAAACGAAAGACTGAAAGAACGAACCGGGGGAGGAGGGGAAACTTTGAAAAGTTTCCCCTCCTCCCCCGGACCCCTTCCACCCCTTCAAACTTTTCAGTTGACGTCTCCCTTCTACTTGGGTGCAACATACCCCGAAGCCCGTGAGTAACTCCTTGTTTTTTGTGTCCTAAGACCTTCAACCAAAAGGTCGGCTCATCATGGACTATCGCGACATTGCCATCACCTTGCTCAGCTACATAGGCGTATCCGTACCGATAACGCTCGTCATATTGAGGTTTTTTGGCAAACGCTGGATAGAAAGCATTTTTGAAAAGCAGTTGCAAAAGCTCAGGCATGATCACGCAAAAGAAATCGAAACATATAAAAACGAAATAGCAATTCTGTTCAACAGGATATCAAAAATACATCAAAAGGAATTTGAGATCATACCCATTGCATGGGAAAAATTCATAGACGCTATATCACACGCAGAGCTCGTACTCCGACAATTACGGATGTACCCAGATTTTAACAAAATGACTTCAGAAGAATTGGAAGAGGCTCTTTCTGGATTAGACTTCCCAGAAACTGCAAAAGAAAAAATACGGCTAGCAGATAAAAATAAAAACAATGTATACTACGAAATATCAATAAGAAGAGATACCCACCTTGCAAAGAAGCATTGTGCTGAATTCCATGATTATATCAACAGGAATAAAATCTTCCTCAGCGAACCGTTGAAAGCAGAATTTGTTAAAGCTTCTGACATGATATGGAGCTGCATTCTCGAACGAGAAATTGGCACTGAAGACAGAGACCACAGAATGATGTCTGAAGCCTCGAAAAAATTCTTCAAAGAAATTACCAACATCATGAATAATATAGAAATATTAGTACAAAGACGACTTAAATACGAAAAAGCTGACTAGCATACATGAAGTACCTTGGCATAGACTACGGCACGAAGCGCACCGGCGTTGCGGCCAGCGACACGGGCGGCAGCATGGCCTTTCCGCGCCGCACCATCGTCATGACCACCCGCGACCGGTTCTTTGCCGAGTTGCTGGCCGTGGCCGAGGAAGAGCGCGCCGAGGCCTACGTGGTGGGGCTGCCGCTGCTGCACGACGGCACGGACACCCTGACCACCCGGCAGGTGCGCAACTTCGTGGAACGGCTGAAGCGCCGCACCACCCTGCCCGTCTACCTCATGGAGGAGTTTTTGAGCTCCTACGAGGCCGAGGACGACCTGCGCAACGCCGGGCTTTCCGGCAGGGCGCTGGAGGCCGTGGTGGACCAGCAGGCGGCCGTGCGCATCCTGCAATCGTTCCTCAACCTGCCAGAATCCCGGCGGACCCCCGCCTGACCGGATAGCATCACCGCATGAGCGACACCCCCAAAGCATCTCCGGAAATTTCCCCCGCCTCCGCACCGACATCCGCACAGGAGCAGGGCGCGCTACCCGTGGCCCCCGATGTGGCTGCTGACGCGCCTGTCGCGGCCACCGCTGCTTCCACCCCGCAACAGCCGGACGGCGAACGCAAGCCCGACGAGGCCAGCCCCGCCGACGCCGCACAGGCATCCGGCTCCGGCGACAGTGCCGCCGCGACCGCAACGTCCGGCGGGCCCGACTCGTCGGACACAGCCGCCCCCCCTGTCGCTCAGGCGGGCGACTCGGCAGAAGTGCCAGCGGTCGAACCGGCGGAGTCAGCCCAGCACGTCGCGGAAGCCCCTAAGGCCCCAGGCTCCAACGCTTCCCCTGCTCTCCCTGATCCCAAGGACGCTCACGCCGTGTCACCCGATGCGCCCGTAGCCGCGCCAAAGGGCACCGGTTCCAAGGACGAGTCCAGCACTTCGACTCCTTCGGAGTCTGGCACCTCCACCGCCGCAACGGAAACGCCCCCGGCACAACCCGCCTCGGAAGCTGCGGCGTCCGTTCCAGCATCACCCACTGCCTCCGCAGATGCCCCCGCGCCTGCACCGTCCGCATCCTCCCCCGAAACGACCACTCCATCCGCCGCCTCGCCCAATCCGACCGGCCCGCCCAATCCGACCGGCCCGGCTAGCCCGACCGGCCCGCCCAATCCGACCGGCCCGGCTGACCCGGCATCCCTAACCGGCCCGACCGCCCAATCCGTGACACCGCCCCCCGCCAGCCCCACTCCGGGCAGCCCGGTGGTGCGCATCCTGTTGCGCGTGCTGGCCACGCTGGTGTTGCTGGCACTTCTGGCGTGCGGCTATGCGGGCTATGACGCCTGGCGCTTCCTGCACACCCCGTCCGCCTCGCCGGGTGCGGACGTCTACGTGGACGTGGAACCCGGCGCCACCTTCGACAAGGTGACGAAACAGCTGACGGACAAGGGCGCGGTGGCCAGCGACTGGCGCTTCAAGCTGCTGGCCCACTATCACCGCTGGGAAACCTCGCTGAAGGCCGGACGCTTTCTGGTGCACAGCGGCTGGACGCCCTTCCGCGTACTGGACCAACTGGTGAACGGACAGCCGGTGCTGTCGCGCATCACCCTGCGTGAAGGGCTGACCTGGTGGGAAACCGCCCGCCTGCTGGAAGTCGAGGGCTTCGTCACCGTGGAGGACTTCCGCGCGGTCATCACCGACCCGACCTTTCTGCGCCACTGGGGCATCCCCTTCGACACGGCGGAAGGCTTTCTGTTTCCCGATACCTACCTGATCAAGAAGCCGCCCGTGCCCGACCGGGAATCGGCCCGCGCCGTGGCCGGGCGAATGGTGGATACCTTCTGGCGGCGCGCCGCGCAGGTCTGGCCCGATGGCCGCCCCGCCCGCGACGAACTGCGGCGACTGGTCATTCTGGCCTCCATCGTGGAAAAGGAGACCGGCCAACCCTCGGAACGCGGGCGCGTGGCCGGGGTGTACGCCAACCGGCTGCGCACCGGCATGCTGTTGCAGGCAGACCCCACCACCATCTACGGCCTGGGCGACACCTTTGACGGCAACCTGCGCCGCCCGCACCTGCAGGACGCCGCCAACCCGTACAATACCTATCGCCGCCCCGGCCTGCCCCCCGGCCCCATCTGCTCACCGGGGCTGGAATCGCTGCGTGCGGCCACCACGCCGGAAAAGCACGGCTATTTCTACTTCGTGTCGCGCAATGACGGCTCGCACCAGTTCAGCGCCACGCTGGACGAACACAACCGCGCCGTGAACCGCTTCCAGCGCGGCGGGCGCGCCAGAGGGGCCGACCAGGCCACAACCCAGGGCACGCCCGCCACGCCCGTGAACCCCACGGACGCCGCAGCCGCAACCGGCACCCCTGCCTCCACTGGCACGACGGGCAACGCCCCGAAGATGCAGGACAAGGACACAACGTCCAGTGCGGGAGACAAGGCCGCCGAGCCCGGCACGGGCACAGCCGGGGATGCGGCGCCGGGCGTACCGGACGCGAATGCCGTCAAACCGGCCCCGGCACCCCTGCCGCGTGGTACCGCACCCGCCGGAAACGCAAGCACGGGGGCCAACGCCACCGTGCCGACAAACGCCGGTGTCCGTGCCCCCGTCACCCCGCGCGAGGCCGCCCAATCCGCCCCGCCTCCCCTGACCGGACAAAGCACGGCAGGCGGCACGGCGAACACCGCGCCTGCTGGCGCCGCAAGCGCAACAGCCCCCACCGCCACGGCAGCGCAGCCAGCCCCCGCCAATTCCCAAGACACCCCGCCCCCGGCAGGTTCAGCTCCGGCAGGCTCGGCCCCGACCGGCGTGGAAACACCCGCCGCCAACGCCACCCGCTCGCCATAATCCGCACGCCACGGCCCATTCCGGCGACCGACGCAGTCATTCCCACGGCCTACACAGCCCATTTCCGCAACGCAGACAACGCAACGGGCGCCTTCCGGAAACCCTCCGGAAAGCGCCCGCTCTGTATTCTTTCGCCATCCTCGCCAACGCGCCGGATGTGCAGGGTCCGCCCCCGCTGGGGCAGGGCCTGCCCCTATCAACCGTCGCCGCGCAGCACCCCGCCGCTGCTCCAGCGGCGATTCTGGTCCTCCACGCCGCCGTTGACGGGGCGCGCCAGCATCACCCGGTTGCGACCCGCTTCCTTGGCGGCATACAGCGCGGAGTCTGCCCGGCGCAGGATGTCGTCCAGCGCGCTGTCTCCCGCCCCGCGCAGGGCCAGGCCAATGCTCACCGTGCAGCGCAACTGCTGCCCGCTGAACGGCACGTCCATTTCCTCCACGGCGCGGCGCAGCCGCTCGGCGGCGGCCAGCGCATCGTCCATGTCCGTTTCCAGCAGCACCGCCGCGAATTCCTCGCCGCCCAACCGACCCAGTATGTCGGTATCGCGCAGGGCCTGCTGGCAGGCCTGCACGCAGCCCCGCAGCACGGCGTCACCCGCATGGTGGCCAAAGCGGTCGTTGACGCGCTTGAAGCGGTCCAGGTCCAGCATCAGCACGGCCAGCGGGTGGCCGTAGCGCACGGCACGGCCCATTTCCCGCTCCGCATCCGCAAAGAACTGTCGCCGGTTGCGGATACCTGTCAGCGGGTCGGTGGTGGCCTCGCGCATCAGGGCCTGTTCCAGCCGCTTGCGGTCGGTGATGTCCCGCGCGATGCTGAGCACCACGGGCTTGCCGTCGAAGTCGAGCAGCTTGGCGTGAATTTCAACGGGCAGGACACTGCCTGTGCGGGTGCGGTGGGCCGATTCGAAGGTCAGCGACCCTTCCTCGCGCAGTTGCCGGATGCGATCCTCCACCTGCTCGGCAAATTCCTCGGCATCCAGTTTCTTCGGGGACATGGCCAGCAGTTCGCTCCGGGTGTAGCCCAGGCGACGGCAGGCCACCTCGTTCACGTCCAGGAAGCGCCCCTCGGTGTCGTGCAGGAAGATGGCGTCGGCGGCGGCCTCGAACAGCAGGCGGTAGTGCGCCTCGGACCGCTGGCGCGCCGCTTCCGCCGCCCGGCGCTGCGTGACGTCCTGGGCCACCCCGATGATGGTGTCGCCATCCAGCTTGCCGGAATACTCGAACCACACGGTGGAGTCGTCGCGGCGGCGCATTTCCACCTCCATGTTGCGGAATTCCCCCCGGCGCAGCAGCGTAGTCACCATGCGGCCACGCGCCTCCGGGTCCACGTACCATTCGGTGGAGCGCATCTTTTCCATGAATTCCGCACGGTCCGTCCATCCGTACATTTCGATGATCCGGCTGTTGGCCTCCAGGAATCTGCCGTCGGCGATGCGCGTGCGAAAGATGCCCACCTGGGCGTTCTCGAACAGGGCTCGGTAGCGACGCTCGCTGTCTTCCTGGGCCTGCTGGGCCGCGCGCTGCTCGTTGATGTCCACGATGATGGCCAGGGCCGCTTCCACCTCTCCATCCGGCCCTTCCAGCGGCGAGGCGCTGATGTCGGTCCACAGGTAGCCGCCGTTCTTGTGGCGCAGGCGATGTTGCAGGCGGCTGGCGGACTGGGTGCGATCCAGCAGGCTGGTCAGGGTGGTGGCGGCCACCGGGGTTTCGTCGACGTGCATGAACCGGCTGAAGTGCTGGCCGCGCATCTCGTCGACGCCATAACCCAGCATGCACGCGCAGGCATCGTTGACCCGCATCAGCAGGCCGAAGCGATCCAGCAGCACGATACCCACCGAGGCGGTGCTGAAAATGCCCCGGAACAGTTCCTCGCTGCGGCCCAGCGCCAGCTGCTGGCTGACTGCGGCGGAGATGTCCATGTGCGTGCCCACCACCCGCGCGGGCGAACCGTCCGCGCGCCGGGCCAGCACGCGCCCCCGCGCCAGCATCCACTTCCAGCCGCCGTCCTTGGTGCGCAGGCGGAACTGCACCTCGAACTGGCCCACGCCGCAGGTGGTCACCGCATCCGATACCGCCGGGTCCGGCAGGCACAGGGCGGTCGTGACCTCGCCGAGGTCGTCGGGGTGCATCAGGTCGCGCAGGGCGTAATGGGTACACTCGAATTCACCGGGCACGTACCCCAGCATCTCGTAATAGCGGGGGCTGCAATACAGTTCGCCGGTCTCGAAGTTCCAGTCCCAGTGGGCCTCGCTGGCGGCGTCCAGGGCCAGCTTCAGTCGTTCCTCGCTGCGCTCAAGGGCTTCCTGGCCGCGCACTTCCGCGGTGACGTCCTCGAACAGCCACACACGCCCCCAGGCCCGCCCGTACTCGCCGCGCAGGGTCCGATGGGTACACCGCAGCACCCGGCCATCGGCCAGCAACACCGGGTGCCCACCTGCTCCGTTCGGCATCCGCGACGGAACGGCCAGTGCGCCCGGCGCGTCTGGTGCGGAAAATGTCGCCGGGCCCGCCTCGCCATCGGGCAGGACGCTGGTAATGGCGGCAGGGTCACTCAAGCGGTCGGCCAGCAGGGTACGCACCTCGGCCAGCGGACGGCCCACCAGCCCGGGCGCATCCGCATCGATGCCCCACAACTTCGGAAAGCGGCGGTTGACCCGCACCACCTGGCCATGGGTGTTCACGGTCAGCGCGGCAGAAGGCAGGGTGTCCTGCTGCGCGCCGAACAGGGCGTTCTCGTAGGCCAGGGCCAGGGTTTCCTCCACCTGGGCATGGAAATCTTCCACTATGCCCCGGTGCACCTCCGAAACGGGCCACTGGCGCGTCTCCAGCAGGCACAGCGTGCCGTACAGCTGCCCGTCGGGCAGCAGCAGGGGATAGCCCAGATACGCGACAAAGCCCGCCTGCACCATGGGGCTGTCGCGCCAGCGCGGGTCGTCCAGGGCGTTCTGCACGTAGACCGGCTGTCCCGCCTCGATGACCGCGTCGCAGTACGTGCCGCCTGCCATGGTGGCGATGCGCATGCCCGGCAACAGCGGGTTGCCCGCCGTGTTGCTGGACAACAGCACCGACAGCCCCCCCGGGTGCCGCCGCATGATGGCCGCCGCCCGAATGCCCAGCAGCCGCGCCAGGGTGTCCAGCGACTGCTGCCAACGGTTCCGTGTCCGTTCGCCGATGTTGATGAAATCCATACGCCCCCCTTGCGGCCCGATTCATGCCGTCATCCGCGCCGCCCCGGACTCTTGCGCCCGTGGTGATCCCCTTTGCAGGGGGACACACTCCCCGTCCAGAACGGCGAGTACAGGCCCATGATGCAGCATACCACGCCACGACAAGGATTGCACGCGCAATGACGTCGGCAAGGCATCACTTTCCGTTTCCGCGCTCCCCCCCTACATGCCGCGCCGCCGGTACACGGCCAGCACCACCCCCTCCACCAGCACGAACAGCGATACGGGCACCACGAGAAAGACCAGCGACAGCATGGCCGCAAGCCCCCTGTCCGGCGACTGCAACACCGGGAACAGGTACCCGGTGAAGGAGGGAACAACCCCACCGCCCACCAGCTGCACCAGGAAATAGTCGGAAAAGGCCACCAGAAACACCACCGACCCGCCCGCCACGGCGGCGGGCAGCAGCAGCGGCAGTTCCACGGCCAGCAGGCGCAACAATGGCCCGGCGCCCAGGTTGGCGGCGCACCGGCCATAGTCCGGCCCCACGGTCTCGAAACCGGAGGCCAGCGCCCGCAGCATGTACGGATACGACACCACCGAAAGCACCAGCACCACGCCCGCCGGGGTATCCGCCAGTCCAAGGCGCACCAGGGTGCCGTACAGCCCAAGGGCAAAGCCCATGGCAGGCAGCAGGGCCGGAGCCAGCAACAGTCCCTCCAGCGCCGCGCGCCCCCGGAACCGCCCGAAGGCCAGCAGTCGCGCCGGGGCCAGGCAGGCGCACAGGGTTACCGCCACCACGGCCAGCGAGTATAGGGTGGACGAGGCCAGCGCCCCGGCGATGGCCTGCCGGTGGGCCAGCACGAAGGCCGCCGTGCGCCCGCCAAGGGCGGCGGGCCACAGGTCGGGCCAGGCCCAGCCGGGCGCGGCGGCCCACAGGGCCAGCACTGGCAGCGGCAGGCCGAACAGCAGCCACAGCAACGTCAGGAACATATGGGATCCGGGGCGGGAACCGGGGCGGGATCCCGGAAGCGCACCCGAATGCGAATCAGGCCGCGAATCAGGGCGCGAACCAGCCCGATCCACCGGCAGTCCGGCCCGATCGTTGCCGTCGCGGGGGGTCACAACTGGCGCTCCCGTCCGCGCAGGCCCGCCACCAACCGCACGTAGGCCGCCACGAACCCGGCGCAGCACAGCAGCAACAGGGTCAGCAGGGCGGCGGCTGCGGGGCGGTCTTCCAGCGATCGCAGGAAGTACAGGTCGTAGGCCGCCACCCCCGGCATGGCCGGGGTGGATTCGCCCAGCAGCAGGGGAATTTCCACCGCGCCGAAGGCATACAGGAACAGGATCAGGAACGAGGCATGCAGCACCGGGACAAGGTGCGGCACCACCACGTCACGCAGCACGGCCCAACGCCCGGCCCCCAGCATGCGGGCCGTCTCGATCAGGCGCGGGTCCAGCCGCCGCAACGAGGCCACGGCCAGCAGCATGACGAAGGGCAGTTCCTTGTAGGTGTAGGCCAGCACCATGCCCATGCCGTCGCCGCCCCAGAGCAGCGCGGGAAACTGCGCCTGTCCGCCGATGATCCCGGCCTGATGCAGCGCGGCGGACACCAGACCGGAACGGCTCCAGAACACGATGGCCAGAAAGGCCACCACGATGTGCGGCAGCACCAGCGGCACCCGGAACACCAGCGCCGCCAGTTGCATGCGGGCGGGCAACCGCCACACCCCGTAGGCCAGCAGCGCGCCCCCCGCCACGGAAAGCAGGGCCGCCGCCCCGGCCACGCGCAGCCCCAGCAGCAGCGAACCCGCCATGTGCGGCTGCGCCAGCTGCCGCCACCCCGCCAGGGTGTCCGGCGCGGAAAGCCCCTGCGCGGCCTGTTCCGGCAGGTACTGGATCGGCAGCAGCCATCCCAGCGACTGGACCGCCGTCAGCCCCACGCCCGCCAGAAAGGGCAGCAGCAGCACCAACAATGGGCACAGGGCCGCCAGGCGGCGGCCATATGCGCCAACGGGCACGCAGCCAGACACAGAGGCAGACACGGGAAGGCGCGGGGAGGGCGCGCCGTCGGAATGGCGGTTGGGCGGAGGCATGACGATTCCGGTGGCTGTTCCGGCAGCGGGTTATGACAATGGATGCGAAGTTGCGACGATACTGCCCTGTACAGGCATTGCGGGGCCGGGTGCAAGCACGGTGGTGCAGACGCGGAGACGCCCACGGATGGCCGGGCGGGCCGCCCTTGCCATATGGGCCGCGCCGCGCTACAGGCACGCCCACGCCGCCGCACCCCCATACCGCCTTCACCTTCGCAGGGACACGAACATGACCGCCCCCCACCTTGACGACCGCACCATCTATGTCGCCGCCGCCGGGTTCACCGACGACCTCGTCCACGAGCTCGAGGACCTGCATGGCGCGCGCGTGCTGGAGGTGCGCGACAGGCTGGTGGTGGCCGAAGGTCCGCCCCGTCCTGCGGCATGGGCGCAGAACGTCTGGCTGGAGCCCGTGGCCATCCCCGTGGCCTCCATCGGCGATGCGGCCCGCAAGCTGAAGGCCATCCAGCGCAACTGGCATCTGCACGCCACCGGGCACCACCGCCGGGCCGCGCTGATTCAGGAACAACTGCCCCGCGTGGCCGCCCGGCCCGTGGCATTCGGCGATGCGCCGCCCACCGCCCCGCTGGGTTCATGGACCCTGTGGGAGCCGGACCTGGTGCTGGCATCCGCCCGCTGCACCAGCCCCTTCCCCGACGGCGAACCCCGCTTCGAGGAAAACCGCACCGTGCCGCCCACCCGCGCCTACCTGAAGCTGTGGGAATTGTTCACGCTCATCGGCAAACGCCCCGGCCCCGGCGAACTGTGTCTGGACCTGGGCAGCTGCCCCGGCGGATGGACCTGGGTGCTGGCGGAACTGGGGGCGCGCGTGTTCAGCGTGGACAAGGCGGACATCGCTCCGCACATCGCCGCCCACCCCAACGTGAACTTCTGTACCGGCAGCGCCTTCGGGCTGGACCCGCGCCACGCCGGGGCCGTGGACTGGCTGTTCTCGGACGTGATCTGCTACCCCGACAGGCTGCTGGCCACCGTGGGCCGTTGGCTGGAACTGGGCCAGTGCCGCAACTTCGTGTGCACCCTGAAGTTCCAGGCAGAGACGGACCACGCCACGGCCCGTGCCTTTGCGGCCGTGCCGGGGTCGCGCCTGCTGCACTTGGCCCACAACAAGCACGAGCTGACCTGGGTGCTGCTGCGCGACTGACGCGGGCCGTTGCCGCGCCCTGACCAGCATCCGCGCCCTGGGGCCATCCCCTTCCCGCATCCACGCCCCGCCTCCATCCAAAACGTCACCTGCCCCATCCGAGGCCGCTGCCCGTGCCTGCTGGCAGGGCCTTTTCCTGCGCCATTTCCCCCCACAACGTGAGTCCGGGGCGGAACCGTCTGCTGCGAAGGTTCCGCCCCGGACTGCGAGGGGGATGGGCGTATGCTGTCGTGGGACACTTGCGGCGGGTGCACGCCGTGCCGGGATTGCCCGGCAAAATTCACTCCCACGCTTGCCGTTTGTTCCGCTCGCTCTTGGCTCTTGAGGGCTGTTTTCCCAAGCAGGATTTCCGTTTGCTGGCAAGGAAAGCAAGCCTGGCATGAGGGAGTGCGGCAGCCGTCAGGCGAGCTTGCGAGCCTTACGGATGGCGACCGCAGCGCGTACTCTTATCGTATTCGACTGAAATGCTGGGCGAAGCTTGACGAAGCCAGCAGGCGGAAAGACCATTGGGAAACAGCCCTCACTGCGCGGCGCGGCGCTCCAACACCTGCTCGAACGCGGTCTCGATGCGCTCCAGCAACTCTTCCACCGGGCAGGGCTTGAGCAGGTAGTCGCTGGCCCCGGCGCGCATGGCGTCCAGGGCGATATCCGTGTAAGCGTGCCCGCTCAGGATGATCACCGCCGGGTCTTCACCGCCGGACTTGCGGATTTCGCGCAGCACGTCGCGGCCATCCATGTCGCCCAGCTGGATGTCCAGGATCACCACGTCCACCGTCTGGCGGGCCAGCCAATCCAGCGCGTCCCGGCCGCTGGCCACGCCATCCATGGTCACGCCGCGCTTGCGCATGCGGCGCAACAGCGCATCACGAAAGCCGTCCTCGTCGTCCACCAGCAGAATGCGGCAGCTTTTCAGCAATTCCGGACAGTCCATGCTCTCCTCCGGGCCTTCCCGCCAGTCCCACCAGTTCCGTCAGTCCGTCAGTCCGTCAGTCTGCCAACGCGCC
Source organism: Nitratidesulfovibrio termitidis HI1 (assembly GCF_000504305.1). Lineage (NCBI taxonomy): Bacteria > Pseudomonadati > Thermodesulfobacteriota > Desulfovibrionia > Desulfovibrionales > Desulfovibrionaceae > Nitratidesulfovibrio > Nitratidesulfovibrio termitidis. The sequence goes on along the minus strand of NZ_KI632512.1, from coordinate 3,173,540 downwards.
AGCCCTGCCAATCCGGCAAACGCCACTCCCGAGTTCACGCGCGCGGGTTTATACGGGCGGAGCCACGATGTCGGGCAGGGTCACCACGTCGCCGGGTTGCACGTTCAGGCCATGCGGTATGCGGGCCACGCAATCGCGCGCCGTGCATTCCACCACCCGGGCCTCGCCCACGGGCGTGCCGTCCGGACGGCTGATGCGGCAGCGCATGCCGGGGCTGGCCCCGTGCTGCACGCCAAGCCCGAAGGTAACGTCCTTGCCGCCGCCGTCCGGCGCGGGCAGCAGCTTGTAGATTTCCGCGCTGCGCTCGGCCAGCAGCGCCCGGTTCCAGGCCCGGCCCAGCATGAAGTTGCCGAACCCCGCCAGCAGGGCGAAGGGCAGCACCAGCGCGGACAGGCCAAAGGCGCTGACGCCGAACCAGCGGGTGAGCCGTTCCGGAGAATTGGCCTTCATGGTGGCCTCGTCGGGCCACACCACCACCGCAAAGATCAGGGTGGGGTTCTGCTTTTCTCCGTACTTGTCGTGCACGCGAATGACGTATTCGCCCGAGGCGGGGCTGGCCCCCACCTTGATGGCGCCGCGCCACATCTTTCCGCCCAGCCAGTAGCCGGAATAGATTTCGTAGGGCACAAGGCGCACCTGCCTGTCATCCGTGCCGCCCTCGATGACCATGTCCTCGATGGCTTCGGTACGGGGCGGCAACGGCCCGCTGACCGGATATTCGCCGCCGGGCAGCGCGTCGGTGCGGTTGAAGCCCTGCTGCATCCTGCCCACCAGCCCGTCCACGAGACTGAGCGCGCAGACCAGCAGCAGCAGCAGCGCCACCCGCCCGGAACGCTGGTGCAGGCGCGCCAGGTGTACCGATCCGGTCACGCCTGGCCCCGTGCGCGCAGCCAGCGCTTGGCGCACCAGCCCAGCACCAGCGAAGGCGCCAGCACCGCGAAGAAGGTCTTGAAGAACACCGGGGTGAACTCGTCCGGCACGAACGAGGCGCGGTACATGCCCGCGCACACCGCCGCGATGGCCAGCAGGTTCATGGTCAGTACCAGCAGCTTGTGGGCCACGGTGGTTGCGTAATCCATCTGGTCTTCCACGGTGTCGCTCCTTGTCATGTTGTCCTCGGGCTTCTTCCGCCCGTTCCGGCCCGCCATCAGCGCTCCCCGTGGGGTGGGTGGCGGGGCGGAAGGGGAGGAAGCGGCGGGACCGTGTCCGGCCCCGCCGCCGTCAGGCTACTTCTTGAAGATGTCGGTTCTGGAGATGTTCATGAAGCGCAGGGACACGCCCTCGGCCTTGTAGTACACGCGCACTTCGTCGCCGGCATCCCAGGTGGCATCGGGCAGGGCGAAGTATTCGTCAGGCAGCGAGATGGTGCACAGCATCTTCTGGCGACCGGAGTAGATGGTCACGGTCTTCTTGTCGCGGTCCACCATGGGGAACTTCTTGGCGGTTTCCGTGGCCTTGTCGAACACCAGCGGATGGTTGCGGTCGATGTTCTCCTGCAGGTCCACCATCTTGAACGCGATGTCTTCGAACGCCTGGGTCTTGGTGTTGAAGATGCGGATGATGTTGGCCTTGGTATCCAGCTTCATGCGCTGCCCGGCCCGGGGTTCCGGACCCATTTCGGCGGGGTCGGTGGGCAGCTTGTAGGTATGCGGAGGCAGGATGGAGTAGTCCGGGTTCAGCGGCTCCATGGCCTTGTCCTGGATCAGGGTGACGGTTTTCGCGTTCTTGTCGTATGCGATCACCCGGCCCTGGTCCACCTTGCCGTATTCGCCGCAGCCCACGAGGCCGAGGGGCAGCGCCACCACGAGCAGCATCAGCAGAAAGCGTCTCATATGTTTTCTCCTTCTCTCGTGCGGTACGCTAGGCGGCCTTCTTGCGGGCCAGTTCCATCTTCACGCCCTGAACCATGCGGACGAAGATGTACAGCGACATGCCGGAAACCAGGCCCAGCACCAGAACGGTGGCGCCGGTGTCCAGCGCGGACTTGAACTGGGGCACCCAGGGCTGCACGAGCTTCATGAGGATGGAGACGGCGCAGCCGACCACGGCGAGACCGAAGGCGATGCGGATGCCGTAACCCTTGATGTACTTGGTCGCCACGGCGCCGACCTGCGCGCCCACGGAAGCGCCCACCAGCATGATCATGGCGGCGACGAGTTCGGTGCGGCCCTTGTAGGTGTAGGTGGCGGCGCCGTACAGGCCGGAGATCATGACTTCGAACAGGTCGGTGCCGACGGCCACGTGGGTCGGGCAGCCGATGAGGTAGATGAGGGCGGGCATGCGGATGAGGCCGCCGCCGATGCCCAGGATGCCGGCCAGCCAGCCGGTGGCGAAGCTGACGAAGATGGGCAGCCACGCGGAGCAGTAGATGCCGGCTTCATGCAGATGCACCATGGGGGGAATCTTGATCTTGTGCAGGGCCTTGTGCCACTCGACGCCGGTGGCCCCGGCGGCCAGGGTTTCACCGCGCGCGGCGGCCTGGCGTTCCTTTTCGCGGCGCTTGGCCACGTCATGGAAGACCATCCACGCGATCAGGGTCAGCAGGGCGATGTAGATCCAGCGCACGACCTTTTCGACGTTGCCGACACGCTCGAGCCACATGACCATCTGGGCGCCCACTTCGAAGCCCACGACGGTGCCGACCAGCATGATCAGGCCCAGCTTGTAGTCCACGTTGCCGAACCTGCCGTGGCGCATGGTTGAAATGAGCGACTTGCCCGCCATGTGGGCGATGTCGGTCCCGATGGCGAAGGCCATGGGAAAGCCGAGGATGTTCAGGCCGGGGGTAACCATCCAGGCGCCGCCCATGCCGAAGAAGCCGCCGATGATGCCGACGCCCACGCCGAGAATGATCAGGCCGGGCCAGAAGATCTTAACGCCCGCGATGGGCATGAGGATATAGAGCCATTCCATCGTTGTTCTCCTTTGGTGCGGACGCGGCCTAGTGCTCGGCCAGTTCGCGGGACTTCAGGTCGATGCCGATCCAGTTCATCACGATGTCGGCGATCACGCCGAAGATCACGCCCACCAGCGGGATCAGGATGATGGTAAGGGTGGTGAACTGGACGTGGCTCTCGTTGTACAGGTTGGCCCACCAGGCCATCACGCCGTCCAGCTTGCGGGTGTCGGCCACGATGACCACGGGTGCGCCGCCACCGCCTGCGGCCAGCGCCAGGCCGGGAATGGCCAGCACGAACGTCAGCAGCGACATGAACAGCGTCTTGATCCTTCTCATGTGCATCCTCCAGATTGCGGGCAGCTCTGCCGCCCTTTTCGACTGCCGCCTCCGGCCCGTCCTCGCTTCAAGCGATCCCGTCCAGCGGCGGAGTCCGCCTTTGCGTCCACCCGCACCCCCCCTTGGAGTGCGGTTTTCGTCCTGTGCATTGCGCAGCAGTTGCCGCGCGATCTGGGCATAGCAACCCGCGTGCCAGTCAAATTAACATGGTAATATTTTGTAATAAATTTCATTTCGCGCAAGTTGCGCTTGCACGATTGCGCAAAGACTTGTACAAAATTTCTCAATCGCCATCGCAAAAGGAACGGGCCGCCCCCGCGCAGCCACGCCCCTTTCGCGCCGCCAGTTGCGAAAGACGGGCGAAACGCGCATAAGCAAAGGCGTACACCTCATGCGAATGCAGTGGAAATGCACGGGCGTGGCGGCTCGGAGCGGACCTTCCGCCGCAGGAAAGACGCCCGCCCCGGCGGCCTGAAACGACGAAGCCACCGGTGTCGCCCACCCCGGCATTCCGGCGCTCCGGTCCCATACGGGCGGCCACCGCCCCGCACCCACGGCAGGGAGAAGGCATGCGCTACTATCGGCCGCCGCTGCTCGGCACGCTGTTCCGCCTGGAAGGTAATTTCTCGGAATGGAGCATCGCCAAACGGCTGCTCTTCGCGGCGCTGCCCGCATTCATGCTGCTGCTGGTCATCAGCGGGGTCATATCCCACCGCATCTCCCAGAACTTCCTGCACGACGCGCTGGGGCGCAGTTCACTGCTGGCCACCCTGGCCCAGGCCCACGAGATGGAGCAGGTGCTCCAGCAGGCCCGGCGTGAACTGCTGTACCTTGCCCGCACCGACATCTCCCCTGCCTCGCTGGCCCACCATCTGCGCACCCGCGCAGAAACCATGGGCACCCTGTACCGCGAGATCGCCTATCAGGGGGCCACGCCGGACAATCGCCTGGTGTTGCTGAACACCGGACGCGACGTATGGATGGTGCCGCTGGAACAGGCCCTGGCCACCCGGTTCGGCCCGCTTACCCGCCAGAACGCGCAAGAGCCCAAGCCCGGCTTCGTGCGCATTTCCGCCCCCACGGAGGTGGTCTACCCCTCGGTGCCCACGGCGGGCACCGTGCAGGGGCTGTCCATGCACGTGCTGCGGCTGACCACGCCCGTGCTGGATGCCGCGGGCAACCAGACCGGGCTGCTCACCCTGTCGGTGGACATGCTGGCCCTGCGCAACGTGCTGTCGGTCTACGCATCGCGCCGGTCGCCGCTGTACATCTTTCCGGAAGAGACGGAGAAGCACCGCAGCTTCTTCTTCGACGCGCACGGGTGGATCCTGTTCCAGTCGGAATCGCCGGAACATCCCAACCTTGACCTGTCCACCGACACGGTGCGTTCGGGCATGCGCGGCGACTTCGGCCGTTCCGGCTTCGAGGCGGCCTTCCGCCCCAACCCGGAGCAGGAACGATACTGGGGCATGGTCACCGATGTGCAGTCCGGCAATTCCGGCCAGAGTCGCCTGGGCACCATGCTGGAAGACCCTTCGCCCATGAACCGAGCCTTCTACATCAGCTACGCGCCGGTCACCTTCAGCGAAGGGCCCGACGCCAATACCGTGGTGGTGGGCGGCATCGCGTACACCGACACCAGCTTCCTGGCCATGGCCGCGTCCTACAAGATGTACGGGGCGCTGTTCGTGTTCGGGCTGTGCGCCAGCGCGGCGGCCGCATTCATCCTGGGCATGCTGGGGCGCGGCATTGCCGGGCCGCTGCACCGCATCGCCGAGGAAACCAGCGGCAAGCTGGAATCGGGCGACCTTGCCCCCATAGAGATGGGCCGGGTGCACCCGGAGGCGGAAGCCCTGCGCCAGACCACCAACGCCATGCTGGCCGCCTTGCAGGCTCGCAACGAGGAGCTGCGCCTGCGCGAGGAACACATCCAGTCCACCCGGCGGCGGCAGCGGGTCTGCCTGGACACGGAAATCGCGCAACAGCAGCCACAGAGCCAGCTTTCGCCGCAGGACACCATGCCCGGCATCGTGGGCACCAGCGAAACGGTGCGCAGCCTGCGCGGGATGATCCGCAAGGCCGCCGGTGTCGAGGCCGACGTGCTGATCATCGGCGAAACGGGCACCGGCAAGGAACTGGCCGCCGAGGCCATCCACATGACCAGCGACCGGGCGGGCGGGCCGTTCATTTCCATCAATTGCGGGGCGCTGGATGAAAACCTGCTGCTGGACGCCCTGTTCGGGCACGTGAAGGGAGCCTTTTCCGAGGCGCGGGGCGAGCGCAAGGGGGCCTTCGTGGCCGCAGACGGCGGCACGCTGCACCTCGACGAAATCGGCAACGCCTCGCCCAAGGTGCAGCAGGCCCTGCTGCGCGCCCTGTCGGTGCGGCGCATCCGTCCCCTGGGCAGCGACGACGAAACGCCCTTCGAGGCGCGCATCATTGCCGCCACCAACGTGGACCTGAAGGAATGCGCCCGGCAGGGCGCCTTCCGCGAGGACCTGTACTACCGGCTGGCGGTGATCACCATCAACACGCCCCCCTTGCGCGATCGGCGCGAGGACATCCCCGCCCTGGCCGACTACTTTCTGAAGCAGGCCGCGCAAACCCTGAAGCGCCCGGCCATGGGCCTTTCGCGCGGGGCGCTGGAAAAACTGCTGGCCTACGGCTGGCCGGGCAACGTGCGCGAAGTGAAGAACTGCATCACCCGCGCGGTGGCCTTTGCCGAAGGGGACACCCTGTACGCCGAAGACCTGCGCTTTGGCGCGGAACTGGACCCCACCCTGTCGCACGGGGCGTTGCTGCCGCCAAGTCCGGCACCTGCGCACACGGGCCAGCCCGCCCACCCGCAGGGCGTCATGCCCCAGGGGCATGGCCAGCCCACCGCGCCCTACCCCGGTGACGGCGCCGTCCATGCGGTTCCGTATGGCGCGCAGGCGGCGTACGGCATGCCCGGCGCATCCGGCAATGCGCCCATGTCCGCGCAGACGGGCACCATCTACGACCCGGTCAGCGGGCGCATCGTGGCCACCGGCCCCGGCACTGGCGGGCAGGACTGGTCGGACAGATCGGGCGCCGCCCAGCACGGCGCGCAGGGCAGAAACGACCGCGCGGGCATGCCCCCCGGCAACGGACGCCAGATGCGCAACGGGCAGGACGGCGGGGCCGTGCCGCCCCTCTCCACACTGAACCCGCGCCAACGTGCCGCCTGGGAGTTCATCAGCCGCAACGGCGGCATCACCCGCACCCAGTATCAGGACATCGTGGGCAACGAGATACCCGTGCGCACGGCGCAGTACGACCTGCAGGACATGGTGCGCAAGGGCTTCATCCGCAAGGTGGGCAAGGGCCCCGCCACCCGGTACGTGCTGACGGATGGCGGCGTGCCGGTACCGCCACGGAGGTAGACCATGCTGGCCGCGCCGCCGCCTGTCTCTCTGCTGGAACGCCTGCGCGGGCTGTTTGGCCGCAGGCGCGCCGTGGACGCCGAATCGCGCGAACGGGTCATGCGGGTATTCCGCGCCCGCTATGCCCACTTCAAGGACCTGCTGGACTCCAACGCCGGACTGGCGCGCATTCTCGCCGACATGGACGAGAAGATCGCGGGGTGCACCCTGTTCGGGGCCACGTGGCTGCGCTCGCAAGCCACGCGGGCGGTGTTCCACGCCATGCGCATGGCCACCGCGCTCAATGCCATTTCGGATGGCGCGTACCCCACCCTGCCCGGCGTGGTGGAACGCATCAACGCCAACATCACCGGACTGCTGGAAAGCCGCCCCCAGGCCACGGTGGAGGCCTACGCCCTGCCCTTTGCCGCCATCAACGGCGACATGGTGGACTGGGTGGGCGGCAAGTGCGCCAACCTTGGCGAACTGACCTCGCGCGTGGGGGTGCCGGTGCCCCGCGGCTTTGCCGTAACCACCCGCGCCTACTACGCCTTCATAGAACATGACGGGCTGATGGGCGAAATACGCAAACGTCTGCGCGATGTGGATACCCAGGATCCGGAAAGCGTGCTGGACGTGGCCGAGGACATCCAGGCCCTGTTCGTGGCCGCCAGCGTGCCGCCGGATGTGGTGGACGCCTTGCAGACCGCCTGCGACGAGGCCTTCGGGGCACCCGGAACAGAAGGCGCCGACGCCCCATTGCGGCTGGCCGTGCGCTCCAGCGCCCTCAGCGAGGACAGCCACGTTTCCTTTGCCGGGCAGTATCTGTCGGTGCTGAACGTCAGCCGCGACGGCGTGGTGGACGCATGGAAACGGGTGGTGGCAAGCCTGTTCATGCCCCAGGCCATCGTGTACCGGCTGCATCAGGGCATCACCCTGGACGCCAGCGCCATGGCCGTGGCCTGCATGGAAATGGTCGATTCCGTAGCCGCCGGGGTGCTGTTCACCCGCCACCCGGTGGACCTGCTGTCCGATTCCATGGTCATCAACGCCGCATGGGGGCTGGGCGCCGCAGTGGTGGACGGCGAGATGGAGCCGGACACCTGGCTGTTCAGCCGCCAGGATGCCCCCCGTCCGCTGTCACGCAACGTGGCCTGCAAGGCGCACCGCCTGGCCCCCGGCGACGATGGCCGCCTGCGCGAGGAGGACGTGCCCGAACCCCAGCGCGACCTTCCCTGTCTGACCGACGCCCAGGCCGCCGAACTGGCCGGTATCGGCATGCGGGTGGAAGCGCACTATGGCGTGCCGCAGGACGTGGAATGGGCGCTGGACCCTGCCGGGCGGCTGCTGCTGCTCCAGGCCCGCCCGCTGACCACCACCCCGAGCGGTGCAGCGCGCACCACCCCGCGCATCGAAGGCTACCCGGTGCTGTTGCACGGCGGCGAACCCGCCTGCCCCGGCGTGGGCTGCGGCCCGGTGGTGCAGCCCGCCAACGCCGAGGAACTGGCCCTGTTCCCGGAAGGGGGCATACTGGTGGCCACGCACTCCTCGCCCTCATACGTGCTGGTCATGCAGCGCGCCCAGGCCATCGTGGCCGAGGCGGGCAGCATTACCGGGCACATGGCCTCGCTGGCGCGGGAATTCGGCGTGCCCACCATCGTCAACGCGCCCGGAGCCATAGCCGCGCTCCCCGTGGGCGCGCAGGTGACCGTGGATGCCTTTTCCTGCCGGGTCTACCAGGGCCGGGTAGAGGAACTGCTGCCCCTGCGCGAGGAACGCGCCGTGTGCCTGCGCGACACGCCCATCCACAACCTGCTCAAGCAGGTCGCCGCGCTGATCTCGCCCCTCAACCTGCACGACCCCAAGGCCAACGATTTCACCCCCGCCGCATGCCGGACCATCCACGACGTGATGCGCTTCGTGCACGAGCTGTCCTATGCCCACATGTTCCAGCTGTCGGACACCGTCTCCGATGCCGGGGCGGTGGCCGTGGAAATGAAGGCCCGTGTACCGCTTGACCTGCATGTCATCGACCTGGGCGGAGGGCTGGCCGAAGTCGACGGTCCCTACGTGTGGCCGGAACAGGTGACATCCGCCCCGTTCAAGGCCCTGCTGGGCGGCATGCTGGACCCGGACGTGCACCAGAGCGGCCCGCGCCCGGTGGATGTCAGCGGCTTTCTGTCCGTCATGAGCCGCCACATGATCGAGCCGCCCACCATGCACGGGCAGCGCTTCGGCGACCGCAGCTATGCGCTGATCTCCGACAAATACCTGAACTTCAGTTCACGTGTGGGCTACCATTACGGGGTGCTGGACGCCTACTGCGGCCAGACCATGAACAAGAACTACATCACCTTCCAGTTCAAGGGCGGGGCAGCGGACGAAACGCGCAAGAACCGCCGGGTGCGCTGCATCGGCATCATTCTGGAATCCATCGGATTCCACGTCGAGGTACGTGGCGACATGGTCACGGCCCGTTACCAGAAGTTCGCGGCGCCGCAGATCGCCGAGCGGCTGGTGCAACTGGGGCGGCTGCTCATCGTCACCCGCCAGTTGGACATGCTGATGGTGGACGAGGCGGCGGTGCAACGCTTCGCGGATAATTTCCTGCAGGGCCGCTACCACTAGGGCAGGCAGACGCAAAACAATCACGCAAAACGCAAACGGCGCGATAACGTCTGCGCGAAAACCTTGCGCAAAGACAAAAACACCCCGATATTCCCATGGAATATCGGGGTGTTTTGCACATAGAGCCCGACAGAAACGCGCATGAACCCTTCGCTGTCACCCGAAAGGAGGTTGCGGGTATTCTTTCTCGCCTGCCGACAGCCCGGCCCGAATGCGCCGGATGAGTCCGGTGGTGGAAAAGCCGGGCAGCAGGGGCAGGCTGAGCACCCGCCCGCCACGGGCTTGCACGATGTCGCGGCCCACGATGCGGTCCACGGTCCAGTCGCCGCCCTTGACCAGCACGTCGGGCTGGATTTCCGCGATGAGCGCGTGGGGCGTGTCCTCGTCGAACTCCACCACATGGTCCACGCTGGCCAGATGGGCCAGCACGTAGGCCCGCACGACGAAAGGATTCACCGGACGGTCGGCGCCTTTGCCCTGGCGGCGCACCGAGGCGTCGGAATTCAGGCCCAGCACCAGCAGGTCGCCCTCGGCGCGGGCGCGGGCCAGCAGGTCGACGTGGCCGGGGTGCAGGATGTCGTAGCAGCCGTTGGTAAACACCACCCGCTGCCCGGCGGCACGGCGGGGGGCCAGCAGGCCGGGCAGCGCGGCGCGGTCCACCACGGCGGGATGGCTCAGGTCAGGCCGGGAGGTGTCCATGGATGGCTCCGGAGGCCGCCCGGAGGGCATGGGACATGCGCCGGGCGTGCATTGGACATTGGTTGAACATTGGGCGCGGGGACGATGACGCTGAGGAAACGGGGCGGAAATGGGCCGCCTCAACACCCAAACGCGGCCGCGTGGTGCGCACACCGGAGGAGTGCGACGGAAAAGAGCCAGATAGTCACTGTGGACGCGCAGTTTCAACCCACGCACCCACGAGGGGTGCGACCGGCATGCGCTGGCCTTGGGCGTAGGCACCCAGGTTTCTATCCACGCCCCCGCGAGCGGTGCGGCTGTCGAACTGCCCGGTTCCGAACGCCCAATGCATGTTTCTATTCACGCACCCGCGAGGGGTGCGACGAGGCGCTCTACAAGAACAAGCCTGCCAACCTGGAGTTTCAACCCACGCACCCACGAGGGGTGCGCAACACTCTGATTATCCTTTCATGCGCAGGGCCGCGCAATCACCGAACAGCACCAGTTCCGCCCAGTCATAGGCGAAATCCAGCCGGGCTTCCTCGTCGTCCAGCACCTGCTGCTGGCGGGCCGCATCCATCTCCAGCCGGTCGAACAGTTTCACGCCCTGGATGAAATCGGCAAAGCGGTCCAACTGATAGCACGCCAGCAAGACCATGGTGGCCTGCTTGGGGCTGATGGCCGTGCCCCGCCGCTTGCAGCGCGCCATGAGGCGCATGTAGCGGTCGTTGGAGGCATTGTACGGCTCCAGCCCCTGATCGGCCAGCCATGTGCCACTGGACCACTGGCCCGTTTCATCGAAGCCCCTACAGTGCTCCTCGCGCACCACGAAAAACTGCTCCACCACGTTGCCCGCCTCGTCTTCCTTGGTGGCGCGGCCCAGCGGATAGGTGCGGCAGGCCCCGGAACGGTCGGGATACACGGTGCACCCGGCATCGCTGACGAAGGGGCACAGCTTCAGCGGGTGATCGCTCATGCGCAGGAACAGGGCGGGAAAGCCGGTGTCCGGATACTGGCCCACGCGGGCGTGGGTATTGATGAATGCCTCGCTACCCATGCCCAGGTTGCGGCGCAACCGCAACACGTCATACGGCGTGAGCGGCATGTTCAGGTCGGAACAGCAGGCGTTGAAGCAACGCACGCCGGGATGGCAGGCAAACTGAAAGGTCTGGCCCGCATGCAGTTCCGGCAGGCTTTCCAGAAAGGCCTGGGTCTCGTCGCCCTGCGCCACTTCCGTACCTGCCGGGGCACATCCGCTACAGTTGCTCGTCTCGCCGGTCATCGTCGCCTCGCTTGGCAGTGCGTCGGATGTCCGGCGCGGTCATCTTTTGAATTCGAGTGAGCCGAAGCACACCCATCATGATCAATGGGATTCGGCCATCCTCCGCCAAACAAAGTACCCGACATTGCGGCAACAGGCGGCGCCGTCACAAGAGGGCATTTTGTTCTCTGCCAAGGAGGAACGCCTTTGGATGAAGGGAGTGCGGCAGCCGTTATGCGAGTCTTCGAGCATTTACGGATGGCGACCGCAGCGCGCTCTTATCGTACTCGACCGGAATCCAAAGACGTTCCGACGCAGGCAGAGGGCAAAAGGCACCTTGTGGCGGTGCCGCCTAGAAGTTGAGGCGGTCGCGGACGCCACCCATAATCCTCGACGCCTCGGCGCGGGCGCGGGTGTCCCCGGCCTCCAGGATGTCCTGAATGCCCTTGGGGTTGGCCAGCAGGGCGGCGCGGCGCTCGTGCAGCGGCCCCAGGAAGGCGCCCAGGTTTTCGAGGAAGATCTTCTTGCAGTCCACGCAGCCCAGCGAGGCAGAGGTGCAGCCCTGGCGGATTTCGGCCTGCTGTTCCGGGCTGGCCATCAATTCGTGGTAGGGGAACAGGTTGCACACGTCGGGGTTGCCGGGATCGCTCTTGCGCAGGCGGTTGGTGTCGGTGAACATGCCGCGTACCTTGGGGGTGATTTCCTCCATGGTATCGCGCAGGTAGATGGCGTTGCCGTAGCTTTTGGACATCTTGCGACCGTCAAGGCCGGGACACTTGGCCGCCGGGGTCAGGCGCGCTTCCGGCTCGGGGAAATATTCGCCATACAGGAAGTTGAAGCGGCGCGCGATTTCGCGGGTCAGCTCCAGGTGAGGCAGCTGATCCTGGCCCACGGGCACCCACTTGGGGTGGTAGATCAGGATGTCGGAGGCCATCAGCACCGGGTACCCCAGGAACCCGTAGTTGCCGAGGTCCTTGTTGACCACTTCCTGCTTCTGTTCCTTGTAGGTGGGGTTGCGCTCCAGCCAGCTCACCGGGGTGATCATGGACAGGATGAGGTGCAGCTCCGCGTGTTCCTTGATGTGCGACTGCTGGAACATCACGCACTTTTCCGGGTCCAGGCCTGCGGCCACCCAGTCGGTGACCAGTTCGGGCACGAACTCGCGGATGCGCTTGGGGTCGGCGTAGTCGCTGGTCAGGGCGTGCCAGTCGGCCACGAAGAAGAACGCCTCCATTTCATGCTGCATCTCGACCCAGTTCTTCAGCACGCCGAAGTAGTGGCCAAGGTGCAACGGCCCGGTGGGCCGCATGCCGGAAACGGTGCGCTTGTCAGGGGTGGTCATGATCTGTGGTTCCTCCGGGAGGGAATGGGATGTCGCAGCATGCCGCGCAGGCGGCGAGGCCGCGCGGCGTGCGGAATTATGCAAAACAGGCGCGCCGGGCGACGCAAACCGCACCGGCGCGGGGCAGGCTGGCGGGCCTTAGGGCGAACCTGGGGCTATTTCCAAATTAGGATTTTCGTTCGTTGGCAAGGAAAACGAGCCTGTCATGAGGGAGCATGCCTCAGCCGTTGGTGAGTCTTCGAGCCTTACGGATGAGGACCGCAACGCGCTCTTGTCGTATTTGACCGAGCCTTAGCCGTTAGGTGAGCTTGCGAACCTTACGGATAAGGACAGCAACGCTATGGCGGGCGAAGTTTGACACAGCCAACGGGCGAAAGGACTATTTGGAAACAGCCCCTACCCGATGCCCACGATGGCCGAGACAATATCCACGGACATCTGCACCAGCGGCCAGACCACCTTGAACAGCATCCCGGTGGCCAGCAGGATGACCACCAGGATCAGCCCGTAGCGCTCCAGCCTGTAGTAGTGCCATGCCAGCTTGCGCGGCAGGAACCCGGCCAGGATGTTGCTGCCGTCCAGCGGCGGGATGGGGGTCAGGTTGAACCATGCCAGGGTGAAGTTCACCCATACGCCCACGGCGCACATGTTCAGGAAGAATTCGTACACGCCGTTGCCTTCCCACTGCGAGATGGGCATGGCGAGGGTAAGCAGACGGTAGGCCACGGCAAAGCCCACGGCCACCACGATGTTGGCCAGCGGACCGGCAAACGAGACCAGCGCCATGTCGCGCCGGGGCGACCGGAAATGCCGGGTGTTGACCGGCACGGGCTTGGCCCAGCCGAGAATGAACGGACTGGTCAGGGCGGTGAACACGAACAGCAGCGAGCCCATCACGTCCAGATGCGGCAGCGGGTTCAGGGTCAGCCGCCCCAGCATCTTGGCAGTGGGGTCGCCGCGCTTCCAGGCGGCCCAGCCGTGCGCCACCTCGTGGCAGACCATGCCGAGCAGCATGGGCACGAAGGCGACGGCCAGTCGCTTGATATTGACGGCAAGATCGGTATCGAACATGACCCCTGCGGCTACCACGAAGGCGGGGGCAGGGCAAGGGGGATGGGGCTGCGCGGGGCTTGCGCCAGTTGAGCAGTTGAGCAGTTGCGCCAGTTGCGCCAGTCGAGCCCGTTCGGCCCGTTCGGCCCGTTCGGACAATCGTGCCCGCGAAACCCACCGAACACGACCGAGGCCGCTGAAGCCGTCGCGGGCCACGGCCTCGAAGTGGCCCGGGAGTGATGCAACGTACTGAACGGATAAGACGGTTCCCGGGTGCATGCCCGGCGGCCCGACCGCGCGAAACTACCCCGGCGCGCCGCGCCCCAGGGCCCGTTCTATGGCGCAGACCAGTTCCTCCATCTCGCAGGGTTTCAGCAGGTATCCCGCCGCGCCCAGGCGCATGCCCTCGCGGGCCTCTTCCGCGCCGCCGTGGCCGGTCAGCATGATCACGGCCATTTCCGGGGCCATGCGCCGCACCACCCGCAGCAGTTCGAAGCCGTCCATGTCGTCCATCTTCAGGTCGAACACCGCCGCATCGTAGATGGCGTTGCGCAGGGCGCGCAGGGCCTCTGCCCCGCTGCCCGCCGTGTCCACCACGTAGCCGCGCCGGGAAAGACGCTTCTGCATCACCCGGATGAAGCCCGCCTCGTCGTCCACCAGCAGCAGCCGGACGGGTGCCCTTGCGTCTCTGGGCCCGGGGCCGGATTCCGCGCAGGGCGGCGTCCCCGGCGGCGCAGTGTTGGAATGGATCTCGCTCATGCCGTATCCTTGCCTCCCCCGTCGGGGGGCGTGGCGCCGGGGGGTGCGGGCTTTGCGCCGGACGGAACCGGCGTCGGGCAGGCCGCAGCCAGACGCCCGCCGCCAGCCAGCAACCCCACGCCCTGGGCGACCTGCGCCGCATGCACCGCCGGGTCGAACGGCGGCAGCAGCACCTGAAAGGTGGTGCCCACCCCCACGATGCTGCTCACCTTTATCTCGCCGCCCATCTTGTTGATGATGCCGTAGCATATGGACAGGCCAAGGCCCGTGCCCTTGCCCACCGGCTTGGTGGTGAAGAACGGATCGTAAATGCGTTGCAGGATGGCCTCCGGCATGCCGGGGCCGGTATCGGCCACGTTCACGGCCACCATGCCGTTGTCGCTCATCAGGGTGGCCACCTTCAGGGTGCCGCCGGAACCTTCCATGGCGTCGAAGGCGTTGTTGAACAGGTTCAGGAACACCTGCTGCAACTCGGAGGGCGAGGCGGCAACCGGCGGCAGCCCCTCGGACAGGGCCACCACCACATGCACGCTGACGGTGCGCGCCTTCTGGCCGGAAAGCTCCACCATCTCGGTGACCATGGCGTTGATGTCCACCGCGTGCACCTCGCGGTCGGAGCGGCGGGCGAAGCTGAGCAGCTTGTGGGTGATGTCGCGGCAGCGCACCCCCTGGGTGCGGATCTGGCGGGCGCTGTCGCCTATCTCGCGCACGGCGTCCTGCTCCTGCAATTCGCCCAGCACGTCTTCTATCCAGCCCGCCTCTTCCATCATGATGGCCACGGGGTTGTTGATCTCGTGGGCGATGCCCGCCGCCATCTCGCCCAGGGCCGACAGTTTGCCCGCCTCCACCACCTGGGCGTTGAGGGCGGCCATTTCGCGCTCCAGCCCGTCGATGCGTTCAATGATGCGCTGGGCCAGGAACATGCCCAGCACCAGCACCGCGATGGAGGCCAGCCCCAGCACCAGGAACAGGGTGCGCTGGGCGGCGTGCAGGCCCTGCAACGCCTCGCGCGAGGACTGCTGGAACACCAGCACCCAGTCCCCGCCCTTCAGGCGCGACATGGCGTAGACCATGTCGCCTTCCTCGAAGGCACGGTCCTGATCCATGCCCGCTATGCCGCCGCCGAACACCCGACGGGCGAATTCCGCCAGTTGCGCACCGTCGCCCGCCGAATGGCGTCCCCCGGAAGTCTGGAACGCCCCGCCCCGGTTGATGATGCAGGCCTGGCCCGTGGCCCCCACGCGGATGTCCTCCACCAGCGAGACGAAGCTGGCGAAGTCGATGGTGGAGCGCAGTATCCATGCCCTGCCGTCCACCATCAGCTTGACGGCCACGATGAAGTGCGGCGACTTGCGCACCCCCATGAACACGTCGCTGATGAACACGTCGCGCGCGCTGGCCTGCAGGAACCAGTTCTCGTGCGAATAGTCGGTGCCTTCCAGACGGTGCGGACCGGCGTACACCCGCTGGATGCCCGCATCGTCCACCATGCCCAGGTCCACGTACACGCCGCGGTAGGCGTTGCGCATGGCTTCCAGCTTGCGGTTCAGGTTGGCCGGGTCCAGCAGGCCCGCGCCTTGCGCCTCCACCAGCATCTGCACGCTGGCAAGGCGTTCGTGCAGGAAGTCGTCGATCTTCTGGCTGTGCCGGTCGGCTATTTCGCGCGCCTGGCCAAAGACCATTTCGCGGAACGACACCCCGAGGTGCAGGTTCATGACCCCGAGGATAAGCACCAGCGGCAGTACCGACGCCACAAGGATGCCCATGTAGATGAGCCGGTTCAGCGCGACGCGACGGCCGACGGGGAACAGGGAATCCGGCATGGGCACCTCTGTGGTTGGCACCGGGCGGTGCGGGCAGGGAACAGGCGCGACGCCGCCGGGCCGGGCAGCCCCGGCAGCGCAACACGTAATCGCGCAGGCGGCGCGTTGAGGCCATTGGGCCTTTACGCACGGGCACGCACGGGCACGCACGGGCAGACTGGCGTCGGCGCGCGGGCTTTTAAAACGGGGCGGGCCGCGCCGGGCAGCGCGGGCAGGCGCACGCGGCACGCAATCCGCGTGACGGCTGCACGGCGTGACTATCGCGCAATATCGCGCAAGCCAAAACCCGCCCCACAGGGTAAAAGCAAGGGGCATGCCATCTGCGCGAGGAATGCGGGGCGGGAGCGCCGCCACCAGCCGGTGCGGAGAAGATGAGGACGGAAGGAGGGGATAAAAGCGCTAGGCGCGTTTTTCGACAGCCAGCGCCACCTTGGCCTTCAGTTCCGTGAGATCCACGGACTTGACCACGTAGTAGTCCGCCACCACCGACTTCAGGTCGTGCTGGAAGGAATCGTAGGCCGTGGACAGAATGACCGGCAGGGTGGGTTCGCCCCGGCGGATTTCCTGCAACAGGTCCAGCCCCGAAAGGTCCGGCCCCAGCTTGATGTCCAGCACCACCACCAGGGGCTTTTCGCGGGCCACCACATCGAGGATGGGTTCTCGCCCGTCGGACACGGCCACGGTGTAGCCTTCGCTCTCCAGTTCTTCCTGGTACAGCATGCGGATGTGCTTTTCATCGTCCACGACAAGAATCTTCTTGGCCGACATGGTTCACCTCCGAAGGCTCGGGACGCTGGGGGGATGAGGGCGAGGGCTGCGGGGCGCCGCGCCGTACCGCAACGAACACAGGGGCGCAGGGAGCTCGGGTGGTGTGCCCTCGCGGGCACGCGGATGTCTGGCTGTCCCCGGACCTTTGCCAAGAATAGTACAGGCACGCGGTGAAGACAAGCAACCCGCCCGGACGGCATGGCATCTTCACGCCCGTGCAAGGAATGGCGACGACGTCCCACCGCCCGGCCTGCCGTCGGGCGCCAGCGGCGGCCTGAATGCCGCGCCTTGCCATCGGGGGGCAAACGGGTATGGTGCGCTTCCGGTACGCGGCCCGGGCGCCGCCGTGGAAAACGTTGCGGTCGCGCCCTCCCACGAACCCTCACCAAGAGACGGGACCATGGAACACACCCCGGAAACCACCCCCCGCGAACGCCGCACGTTCGCCCCGCGCACCATCACGGTGCGCCTGCAACCCAAGGAACAGCTGCTGACCATGCCGCGCGAGAAGACCGTGCTGCAGGTGCTGCGCAAGCTGGGCATCCGCCCCACCACGGCCATCGTGGCCCGCGACGGCGGCCTGCTGACCCCCGACCGCGAAGTGCTGCCGGATGATGAGCTGTTGATCCGTATAGTCACTTCCAGCGGGTAAGGACTGTCCCCAAATCGTCCTTTCGCCCGTTGGCTTCCGACCCGAAGGGCGCGAAGCGTGGCCGTTGGGCGAGCTTGCGAGCCCTACGGACATCGTGCGCAACGAGGTCAAACGTCGCCTGCCATAGCGTTGCTGTCCTTATCCGTAAGGTTCGCAAGCTCACCTAACGGCTAAGGCTCGGTCGAATACGGTAAGAGCGCGTTGCGGTCCTCATCCGTAAAGCTCGAAGACTCGCCAACGAACGAAAATCCTGATTTGGGAACAGCCCTTCCGCACGCGGCGCGCCTTCACTTCCGACAGACTGGAACCGTCTTTACTCCCCAGGCTTGTGGCCGGCGCCCTTCACCATGGGCACCGCACGCACCGCAACCCCGAAAGGATCACACGCCATGAAATGCAAACGCTGCAAGGAGACGGCCGTCGTCGCCCTGCCCAGCCATCATACCGGATTCTGCGCCGAATGCTTCCTGCTGTTCTTCACCCGGCAGGTGGAGCGCGGCATCAAGGAACGCAAACTGTTCACCCATGACGACCGCATCCTGGTCGCGCTTTCCGGCGGCAAGGATTCGCTGAGCCTGATGCTGGAACTTTCGCGGCAGGGCTACGACGTCACAGGCCTGCACATCGACCTGGCCATTCCCGGTTCCTCGCCCGTCGCACGCGGCGTGGTGGAACGCTTCTGCGAAAAGCACGGCCTGAACCTGATCGTGAAGGAAATGGGGGCCGAGGGGCTGGCCATTCCCGACGTGAAGGCCCGGCTGAATCGCCCGATATGTTCGGCCTGCGGCAAGATCAAGCGCTATTTCTTCAACAAGACCGCGCTGGACGAAAACTTCACCGTGCTGGCCACCGGCCACAACCTGGATGACGAAATCGCCCGGCTGTTCAGCAACACCCTGCGCTGGGACGTGGCCTACCTGAGCGACCAGGGCCCGGACCTTGCCGCCGACGGCGGCTTTGCCCGCAAGGTGAAGCCCTTGTGGCGGCTTTCGGAATTCGAGACGGCCAACTACGCCTTCCTCATGGGCATCGAACACCACTACGCGCCCTGCCCGTATTCCGGCGGGGCCAGCTTCACCTTCTACAAGAAGCTGTGGACCGACCTTGAGGAAGAAATGCCCGGACGCAAGCTGGACTTCTACCAGGGCTTTCTGGAACGGGGCCGCCCCGTGTTCGCCCGTGCCGACAACGAGGACGGCGTGGACCTGAGCGGCTGCACCCAATGCGGCTACCCCACCTCCAACGAGGTGTGCGGGGTATGCCGCATCCGCGATGCCCTGCGCGACAAGCCCGTCGGGGCGGATGGGGCAGACGGCGCGGAAGGGGTGGAATAGTAGAGGCAGAAACGGGGGAGGAGTACCTGTCTCCTTCCCCGTTTTTCAATGCCTCTCGGACTGAATCCGCATCAGCGACACAAACGCCCCCACGTGCCGATTGCCTTTCTTCCTTATTCCCGCGACGGTCTTTCCGTCGCGGGGGCTGGTGCGGGCAAGATGCAAGGAATTACAAGTTTTGCCCGCCGTGCAAGGCGAATCACGTTTTTTGAGCGGAAATCGGCAGCCGTTAGGCGAGCGCAACGCGCGAGTCTTACGGATGGCGAAAGCAGCGCTGTACTCATGTACGTGAGCATCAAAAAACTTGATTCAACGCCGCACGGCGGCAAAAGGCGACAGCCGTTAGGCGAGCTTGAGAGCCTTACGGATGACGACCGCAACGCGCGGATTCCGCGAGCAGCGTGTCCGCGCAAACAATAGCCTTCCCGCACTCCCCCTCCACCCCCAACCCGCGCCGCCATGCCCCAGCCCTGCCCCGCCGTCAGCGTCGTGCTGCCCGTCTGGAACGCCGCCGCCACCCTGCCCGCCACGCTTAAAAGCCTGCTGGCGCAAACCGGCGCGGACTTCGAGGTGGTGGCAGTGGACGACGGCTCCACCGACGCCACCCCCGACCTGCTCGCCGCCTTTGCCGCGCTGGATGCCCGCATCCGCCCGGCGCGCATCCCCCACGGCGGCATCGTGGCCGCGCTGAATCACGGCCTTGCCCTTGCCCGTGGCCGCTACATCGCCCGCATGGACGCCGACGACACCTGCCACCCGCAACGCCTGGCCCTGCAATGCGCCTATCTGGACGCGCACCCGCACATCGGACTGGTGGGCTGCCGGGTGGACTTCGGCGGCGACCGCGAACGCTGCGGCGGCTACGCCCGGCACGTGGACTGGGTGAACACCCTGCTGGACCCCACGGACATCGCGCTGGCGCGCTTTCGCGAATCGCCCTTCGCGCATCCTTCCGTGATGTTCCGCGCGGAACTTCCCGGCCTGCACGGCGCGTACCTCGACGGCCCCTTTCCGGAAGACTACGAACTGTGGCTGCGCTGGATGGACGCGGGCGTGGCCATGGCCAAGCTGCCGCACACCCTGCTGACCTGGAACGACCCGCCGGACCGCCTTTCGCGCACCCACCCCAACTACGCGGAAGACGGCTTCTACACCCTGAAGGGGCTGTACCTGGCCCGCTGGCTGGCCCGGCACAACCCGCACCACCCCGAGGTATGGGTGGTGGGCGCGGGTCGCACCAGCCGCCGCCGGGCGCGCCAGTTGATGGAGCAGGGTATTACGGTGCGCGCGTGGATCGACATCGACCCGCGCAAGATCGGCAACCGGGTGGACGGCCTGCCCGTGCTGGGGCGCGAGGCCATGCCCGCGCCCGGCCAAGGCTTTCTGGTGGCGTACCTTGCCGGACACGGCGCGGCGGAAGAACTGACCGCCTTCCTTGACGGCGCGGGTTACGTGCAAGGCCGGGACTACATTCTGGCTGCGTGAGGCGAGCGCCCCCCACAGCATCCCCCTGTCTTGATCTCGCCCACCTCCTTCCAACCCCCGCCGCCGCAACGTCACCCAACCGTCCGCAAGATTCACCACACCGACACACATGCGCCACCGCCGGGGCGCATTCCTCCTGCATCACCGACAGGCGATCTGTAGACTCTTTCCAGAATCGCCCAACCCGCCGCCGCGCCAATGCGCTCGCACCGCCCGCGCGGCCCCGGAACCCGCAGGAGGTCGCACTTCATGGCCACTGGCGCACCCCGTTCCGCGTCCCGTACCGCCGCACGCCAATCCGCTACCCGTTCCGGCCAGACGCAGGAATCCGCAGCCATCAACACATCATCGGGCACATCGCCGTCCCCGTCGCCGTCCACATCAGCTGCCCCGTCCCAGTCCCCTCCGCTTTCCATCGACCTGCACGTGCACTCGCGCCATTCCACCCGCCCCTCGCAGTGGATACTGCAAAAGCTGGGCTGCGCGGAAAGCTACACCGACCCGAAAGCGCTGTACGACATCGCCCGCCGCCGGGGCATGGACCTTGTCACCATCACCGACCACAACACCCTGGCGGGCAGCCTTGAAATAGCCCACCTCGACCACACCTTCGTCAGCGAGGAAATCACCGCCTATTTCCCCGAAGACCGCTGCAAGATCCACGTGCTAGCCTGGGACCTGACCGAGGCCCACCACGCCGACATCACCCGCCTGCGCGAAAACATTTACGATCTCGTGGACTACCTGACCGTGTCGGGCATTCCCCATGCCTGCGCCCACGCCATGTACTCGCTGAACGAGCGGCTGACCCTGGACCACATGGAACGGCTGCTGCTGCTCTTTCGGGTGTTCGAGCTGAACGGTTCGCGCGACGACTTTCAGAACGGCATCCTGCGGGCCATCGTGCAGGGGCTGACCCCGGCGGACATGGACGCCATGGCCGACCGGCAGGACATGACCCCGCGCATGGAACGGGCGTGGGTAAAGCACCTCATGGCCGGGTCTGACGACCATTCCTCGCTGAACATCGCCCGCAGCCACACCATCATCGAAGGGGTTTCCGGCGTGGGGCATGGCCGCGTGCGCGACGCGCTGCGCGGGGTGATGGAAGGGCGGGGCACGCCGCACGGCAGCGCCGCCACCCCGGTGACCATGGCCCACAACCTGTATTCCATCGCCTACCAGTTCTATAAGCAGCGCTTCGGCCTGGCCCGCCACGTCAACCGCGACACGGTGCTGCGCTTTGCCGACAGGGTGCTGACCGGCGCGCCGGAACCGGAAGGCGGCCTGCTGACCAGGCTGCACGGCCTCATCGGGTATCGCCGCCCCCGGCTGTCCTTTTCGGCGTCCACCTCGCGCACCGTGCAGGACCACCTGCAAACCGAAGCGGCAGAGATCATCCGCCGCGACCCGGAATTGCGCGGGCTGCTGGACAGCCCCGCCGCCGACATCACCGGCGAACGCACCGAACAGGCCTGGATGCGCTTTGCCGACCAGGCCTCGGAAAAGGTGCTGCGTACCTTCGCCGACACCCTGCTGGACAACGCCATGGGCGCGGACCTGTTCAGCGTGTTCAACGTGGTGGGCTCCGCCGGGTCGCTCTACGCC
The DNA here is from genome assembly GCF_000504305.1 of Nitratidesulfovibrio termitidis HI1. NCBI lineage: Bacteria > Pseudomonadati > Thermodesulfobacteriota > Desulfovibrionia > Desulfovibrionales > Desulfovibrionaceae > Nitratidesulfovibrio > Nitratidesulfovibrio termitidis. The sequence goes on along the minus strand of NZ_KI632512.1, from coordinate 3,151,534 downwards.
ATCCTGGCCCCGTACTTCGTGGGGTACACCCTGTTCACCAAGGACCGGGCCTTTGCCCGCGCCTGCCGCGACCACTTCCTGCCGCACGAGGCAGAAGCGGCGCTGGGCACGCCGGGGCAGGCTGCCACCATGCCCGGCGACCGCCTCCATGCCGCCCATGCTCCCCATGCTTCCAATGTCACGGACCCGGACGAATGGCACGCCACGGGCCGCCTGAACGTCGGCCACTTCACCGACACCTTCTACGACGTCAATGGCGTGGCCCGCACCCTGCAGATGCAACTGGACATCGCCCGCCGCAACGACAAGCGGTTGCAGGTCATCACCTGCGCCCCGGAAGGCGTGGCCGACCCGGAACTGGCCGACCGCTCCGACGTGTTCACCTTTTCGCCCATCGGCTCGTTCGCCATGCCTGAGTACCCCGGCCTTGCCCTGTACTACCCGCCGGTGCTGAAGATGCTGGACCACTGCTACCGCCAGGGCTTCACCCACCTGCACTCGGCCACCCCCGGCCCGGTGGGGCTGGTGGCGCTGGCGGCGGCGCGCATCCTGCGCCTGCCCATCCACGCCACCTACCACACCGCCTTCCCGCAATACGTGATGATGCTGACCGAGGACGCCGGGCTGGAAGAAGCCATGTGGCGCTACATGATCTGGTACTACAACCAGATGGACCGGGTGTACGTGCCCTCGCACGCCACCGGGGACGAACTGGCGGAACGGGGCATCGCGCGCGAACGCATCGCCTTCTACCCGCGCGGCATCGATACCGAAACCTTCACCCCGGCCCGCCGCAACGGGTTCTTCAACCGGTACGACGGCAACACCGTGACCCTGCCGCGCACCTTCCTGAACAGCGAAGCGGCCCGCGCCGCAGGTCCGGGCCGAACGACGGCGCACGACGCGGCCCAGCCGGTGCGCTTTCTGTACGTGGGGCGTCTGTCGCGAGAAAAGAACCTGCACGTGCTGGCCGACGCCTACCGGCTGGTGGCCGCCCGCGCCCCGCACCTGCGGCTGGTGCTGGTGGGCGACGGCCCGGCCCGCGCGGAACTGGAAGAAACCCTGCGCGGCCTGCCGGTGACCTTCACCGGGTACCTTACCGGCGACGACCTGGCCAACGCCTACGCCTCGTCGGACATCTTCGTGTTTCCCTCCGGCACCGACACCTTCGGCAACGTGGTGCTGGAGGCGCAGGCCTCCGGCCTGCCGGTGGTGGTCACCGACAAGGGCGGGCCGCAGGAAAACCTGCTACCCGGACGCACCGGGGCCATCGTGCCGGAAGGCGACGCCACGGCCATGGCCCAGGCCATGCTGGACATGGCCGCCGACCCGGCCAGGCTGAACACCATGCGCACCGATGCCCGCGCCTACGCCGAAAGCCGGTCCTTCGAGGCGGCCTTTCTGCAGCAGTGGGCCATGTACCGCGACCGCAACGCCGCATAGCCAGACAACGTTTCCGTAGCCTCCGCACCCCGTCCCATCCCGCACGCCGCCCCGCATTCCGCATGGAGTGCGGGGCGGTCGCGTTGCCGGGGCACCGGGAAAGGAGAAAGGACAACGCATGCGGAACGGCCTTGCCGCATCGACCGTCGCGTTGCCGCGCCCGGCGTCCGCTGCTACGGTGGGACAGCCATTTCCCACGCCATTCAAGGAGACACCATGGCCCGCCTGCTGCTGCTTGGCGCGGGACACGCCCACCTCGACACCATCCGCGCCATTCCGGCACTTGTCGCGCGCGGCCATGCGGTGACGGTGGCCGGGCCCGGCCCCTGCCACTACTATTCCGGCATGGGCCCCGGCGTGCTGGGCGGCACGTATCCCCCGCAGGCCATGGCCCTGCCGGTGCAGCGCATGGTGGAAACGGCGGAGGGCACCTTTGTCACCGACGCGGCGGTGCGTATTGATGCACCAGGTCACGCCGTGCACTTCGCCTCCGGCCTGCGGCTGGAGTATGACGTGTGCTCGTGCAACGTGGGGTCGCTGGTGGCCCAGACCCTGCCGGGGGATGCCGGCGGGCCGGGCAAGGCTGATATCAACGGTGCCAGTGGCGACCACGACGCCGCGCCCCTGTCCCTGCCGACGCCACCCGTGCTGCCCGTGAAACCCATCGAGAACCTGTACCGCGCCCGACAGACGTTGCTGCGTCTGACCGCGCATGGCCCGGTGCATGTGGTGGTGGCAGGCGGCGGGCCTGCCGCGCTGGAGGTGGCCTGCAACGCGGCGGTGTGTATTGCCCGGGCGAGGGGCAACGCCGCTCCCGCCGTTCCCGACGGCGATTCGGTCACCCTGGTGGCCGGGCGCGGGCTGCTGCCCGGCCTGCCGGAACGGGCACGCACCCTGTGCCGCGCATTGGCCGCCGCGCGCGGGGTACGCATCATGGAGGGTGCGCGGGCCGTGGAAGCCACGACAGACGGTGTGCAGCTGGACGATGGCCGCAGCCTGCCTGCGCAGATGGTGCTGCTGGCCACCGGCGTGACCCCGTCGCCACTGTTCGCCGCATCCAATCTGCCTGTAAGTCCAGACGGCGGGCTTGCGGTGAATGCGCACCTTCAGTCCATCGCCCACCCGGATCTGTTCGGCGGGGGCGACTGCATTCATTTCACCCCGGCCCCGTTGCCCCGCGTAGGGGTGCACGCCGTGCGCCAGGGACCGGTGTTGGCCGCCAATCTGGCGGCCCGGCTGGACCAACACGCGCGGGGCCCGGCGCACGTGCCCCGGTCAGCAGGTCTGCCGCTTCCTTCCCCGTACATCCCCCGGCCCAGCCATCTGCTGGTGCTGGATACCGGCGCGGGCACGGGGGTATTGCACCGCCCGCTGTGGGGCGGCGCACTGTGCTTCGGTGGCCGGGCGGCCTTCCTGCTCAAGCGGGCCATCGACACCCGGTTCATGCAGCGCCACCTGCCGCAGGACGGCACCCAACCCGGCGAATGTCCGTGGGACGCCACCGTCTGACCCGGCCCAACGCATCGACAGCGCAAGGCCAGCCCTGGTATGATCCGGCCCGGTTTGCCCCCTCTTCTGACGCGCGCAATCGCACCCTGTTCCTGCCCCCCCCATTCCGTGATAGGTGGATGCATACATGTTACCCCTCAAGATGCGAGGCATTCATGCCGCCAACCACCGCACAAGAGCGAGTTGCCTGCGCCGCCCCGTCCCCCGTTGACGATGCCCAGCGGAAACTTGCGGTCCTCATCGACGCGGACAACGCCCAGCCTGCCATCACCCCGGCCCTGCTGGCCGAAATTTCCCGGTTCGGGGTGGCCTGCGTACGCCGGATATACGGCGACTGGACAAGGCCGACGCTTTCCGGCTGGAAGGACATGCTGCACGCCCATTCCCTGCTGCCCATCCAGCAGTTCCAGTACACCAACGGCAAGAACTCCACAGACTGCGCCCTGATCATCGACGCCATGGACCTGATGCACACCGGGCGCTTCGACGGTTTCTGCCTGGTGTCCAGCGACAGCGACTTCACCCGGCTGGCCGCCCGCCTGCGCGAGGAAGGACTGGTGGTCTACGGATTCGGCGAACAGAAGACCCCGGAAGCCTTCGTCAGGGCATGCACCCGGTTCATCTATACCGAACTGCTCCGGCCAGGGGCGTTGCGCCCCACGGTACCTGCCGCAGCGGCACCCGCCGCCGCAAAAATATCCCCCAAGGTTGCGGCCAGGCAGGCACCCCCACTGCCCGCCAAAGCACAGCAAAAAGCCGCAACCGCTCCCGCCAGGATCCCGCAGCCGGGCAAGGGCACACAGAAACAGAAACCCGTACCCGTCGGGCTCATCGAACTGGCCGTTGAAGCCACATCGGACGACAATGGATGGGCGATGCTCAGCAGCGTGGCCAGCAACATCCTGCAGATGCAGCCGCAGTTCGATTCCCGCATGTACGGCTACGCCAAATTCGGGGGTCTCGTCCGCGCCCTTTCCGGCTTTTTCGAACTGGCGGAAAGGGCCACCCCTCGCGGCGGCATCACGCAATACATCCGGAACAGGAACGGAGGCTGACGCCCCCCTCCCCCACAACGCACGAAGGCCGCCACATCACGCGGCGGCCTTCGTCGTCCTGCTGCATCATCGCGCGGGCCAGCGCTCCTGCCCGGCTACATGCCGGGGCAGGTCTGGCCGCCGCAAAAGGTCAGAAAGCGCTGCGCCTCGGTAAAATCGGGGCGCATGGCCAGGGCCCTGGTCAGGTGCTGCACGCAGGCGCCGGTGTCACCCTTGTCGAAGTGGACTCGCGCAATGTTGAAATGCAGGTGTTCGTCTTCGTGGCACTCCAGCGCCTTGTGGTAGAAACGCAGCGAATCGTCGAAGTGCCCGTTCTTGCGCAGGCTGATGCCGAACCTGTTGAAGCGCACCCTGTGCTCCATCAGGAACGCCTCATCACTGCCCATGAGCAGATTCAACACCTTGCGCAGCCGGGTCGCGTCCTTCTTTTCCGCGTACACCTCGCCCAGGCCGAAGTTGGCGGGCACGTTCAGGTCGTCGATCATCAATGCCTTGATGAACGCTTTTTCCGCATCGTCCAGACGCAGTTCCGCCAGGCAGGCCTCACCTTCCACAAGTTTGCGGTGCAGTGACGTCAGCGCGGGCACCGTATGATTCTTGTAGTACAGTGGCTCCGGCATGTAGTTGCGAAGAAAATCAAGCTCTTCCATCGGCTTGCGAATACCCGACGGTACATGATGCACGTTGAGAGGCTGTACTTCGCAGGTGGCTGCATCCAGTTTGCGCGCATACCAATAGGTGACCTGGCGCTGCTGCGACGCGGTGCCGCCTATGCCAACCACGGCGTCCTGCTGCAACGAGTAGACGCCAAGTATGATCGGATATTGTTCGTCGTGCACGGGTGCTCCCCTGCTGCGCGCCATGGCGCGTCCGGTGTCCTGCCCTCCCCGGGCAGTGGATTGTCGCATACTTCATTTCCTTACCCGCCGTGTCAAGGCCGTTGCAGACCATTGCGGGCTTCCGTGCCGCACATGGCGGGCTAACCCTACCTGCCCCATGGGAAAGCACCGGCAAGGGTGCGGCAGCCCCCAATTGACGCCGGGCCATCCTGCGGCAAAGAATAATGTTCCGCTACGCTGGCATATGGCACAGCGACGGCAATACCGGCTCTGGTCGGCGCACCCGCGCGCCGCACCACAGGACACGCAGCCCATGCCCAGACTTCCCCGCCCCGCCCCCTCGTTGCTCGGCGTCATCGCCCTGGCTTGCGCGGTGACAACACTGCTTTACGCGCTGCTGGAACTGCCCGACCCGGACGATACGGCATGGCGTGGGGGCACCATCCGGGTGGGCTACGCCCTGGAACCCCCGTACGCCTACCGTACCCCGGAAGGCACCGTGACCGGCGAGGCCCCGGAAGTGGCCCGCGCCGCGCTGGCCCGCGCGGGCATCACGCGGGTGCGCTGGGTGCTCGGCGATTTCAATGCCCTGATCCCCGACCTGCTGGCCGGGCACATCGACATGATCGCGGCGGGCATGTTCGTCACGCCCGAACGGGCCGCCCGCGTGGCCTTTTCGCTGCCCACAAGTTCCGTGGGGCAGGGGCTGCTGGTGCGGCGCGGCAACCCGCGCGGCCTGCACGACTATGCATCGCTGGCCGAACGCAGCGAAGTATCCCTGGCCGTGCTGGACGGCGCGGTGGAACACCGCCAGTTGCTGCTGCTGGGCATGCCCGCCGAACGGCTGTTCACCGTGACCGACGCGCACGCGGGCGTGACTGCCGTGCGCAAGGGCCGCGTGGACGGTCTGGCTCTTTCCGGCCCCACGGTGACCGTACTGGCCCGCCAGCACCCCGACGAACTGGAGGCCGCACGGCCCTTCACCCAACCGATCATCGACGGCAAATCCGTGGCCGGATTGTGCGCCTTTGCCTTTCGCAGGGAGGACGCCCCCCTTGCGGACAGGGTGAACGAACAGTTGCGCGCCTTCATCGGCACACCGGAGCACCTTGCACTGGTGCGGCCCTTCGGCTTCGACACGTCCACCCTTCCGCCCTGGTCCGTCCCCGAAACGCCGGACGGGCAAGCCAGGCAAACCGGACAAACCGGGGACGGGCTCGGCCCGTGACCCGGCGCAGCCCTGCGCCGTTCCCGCTGCGCCACGCCCCCCGTACGCCCACGCGCGCGCCCATCACAGCCGTCACACCCACAGGACCCGCCGCATGACCCGACGCACCGCCATCTCGCAGAGCCGCAACATCGCCCTCGCCGGTGGCATCCTGGCGCTGGTGTGCTCGGGCATCCTGCTGCTGTGGGTGAATCACAGCTGGCACGCAAGCCTGCGCGGCTTCCTGCCGGTGGTGAAGGCGCTGCGCATCGCCAGGGCCGACCTGCTGAAGGGCCAACTGGCCGCAGAACGCCAGCTGGCGGGCGACGTCGACATCCCGCCCGGCATCCACGGCGCCTATTTCGAACAGGGGGCGGGCAGGCTGTACGATGCCGTGGAAGAACTGCTGGCCCCCGGGGGCAGTGCCGTTCCCGGCATTGCAGGCATCCGGGACATCCTGTCCTTTCAGGATGACGCACCGGAAATACTGGTGGCCCAGTTGCGCATCTACGCCGACGGCATCAGCGCCCTGAACCGCTCCACCAACGCCCGGCTCTCCGCCCCGCTGGGGGAGCACCCCCTGCTGGTGCTGGAACAGCGCCGCGCCTTCACCGAACTGGACCGGCTGGGCGATGCGCTGGAGCGCAGCGTGTTCTCCCGCTTCGTGGACGGCGCCGAACGCCAGAGCCGCCTGACCCGCGTGGTCTTCGTGTTGTGGATGTTCTTTCTGTGCGGGCTCACCCTGCTGTTCAAGATTGCCGCCGACCGCCGCCGCACCGCCGAAATGGCCCTGGTGGACAGCGAAGAGCGCTGGCAGTTCGCCCTGGAAGGCCCCGGCGACGGCGTGTGGGACTGGAACATCCCCACCGGTGAACTGTTCCTGTCCCCCCGCTGGAAGGAACTGCTGGGCTACGAGGAACATGAAATCGGCACCTCGCCCCGCGAATGGGAGGGCCGCATCCACCCGGACGACAGACAGCGGACGCAGGCCGCCATCGACATGCACCTTTCCGGCGCCACCGACACCTACCAGGCGGAATACCGCATGCGGCGCAAGGACGGCTCGTACATCTGGATGCTGGCCCGGGGCAAGGTGATGTCCCTTGCCGAAGACGGCACGCCCCTGCGCTTCGTGGGCACCCATTCCGACATCACCGCCCGCCGCCAGGCAGAAGAAGCCCTGCGCGCCAGCCGCGAAAACCTGGCCGTCACCCTGCGCTCCATCGGCGACGCCGTGATGGCCACCGACCGGGCCGGGCGCATCACCCTGATGAATCCGGTGGCCGAACGGCTGACCGGCTGGCCCTTCGGCTCCGCCCGGGGGCGGCACATCGGCGAGGTGTTCGTCATCGTCGCGGGCCGCACGCGCGAACCCGTGGCCGATCCGGTGGCGCAGGCGGTCAGCACCGGCAAGGTCGTGGAACTGACCAACGACACCCTGCTGCTGGCCCGCGACGGCGCGGAATACCAGATCGCGGACAGCGCCGCCCCCATCCACGACGACGCCGGGGAGATCACCGGGGCGGTGCTGGTGTTCACCGACGTCAGTGCCCAATACGCGGCACGCCGCCAGTTGCTGGCCAGCGAACGGCAGTTCCGCGCGGCCATCGAGGAAGCGCCCGTGCCGGTGATGATCCACGACGAGGACGGCACCGTGCTGGCCCTGAACCGCAGTTGGTGCGAACTTTCCGGCTACACCCCCGGCGACGTGCCCACCCTGACCCGCTGGGAAGAACTGGCCATGCACGGCGAGCCGGTGCATGGGCCCGATGCGTATCAGGGCGCACGACCAGACGGGCCCGGCGCGGCGCTGCCCGGCGCAGTTCCCGATGCCACCGCCGGTGCGCTCCCTGCCGACGGACAGGGCAGACGACTGGGCGAACGACCGGGCGGACAACAGGACGGACAACAGGGCGGACAACAGGGCGGACAACCGGGCGGACAACAGGGCGAAAGGGCGGGCGCATCCGCAGAAGGCGGCGCCGGACACCCCGCCAGCGATACCGACACACTGTACGCCCTGGGCGCACGCAGGGCCGACGGCGAACACCCGGTCATCTGCGCCGACGGATCGGCCAGGGTGTGGGACTTCAGTTCCGCCCCGCTCGGTTCGCTGCCCGATGGCCGCCGCGCGGTGATCCGCATGGCCGTGGACGTCACCGCCCGCAAGGAGGCGGAGGCCGCCCTGCTGCGCGAAAAGGGCGCGGCAGAGGCCGCCAACCTGGCCAAATCCGAATTCCTGGCCAACATGAGCCACGAGATCCGCACCCCGCTCAACGGTGCCCTGGGCATGCTGCAACTGCTGCAGACCACCACCCTGGACGAGGAACAGCAGGACTACCTGACCAGCGCCATCACCTCGGCCCGGCGGCTCACCCAGCTGCTGTCCGACGTGCTGGACCTTTCGCGGGTGGAGGCGGGCAGGCTGGCCCTGCGCGCCGCGCCCTTCGCGCTGGACGGGGTGGCCGCGTCCATCCGCGACATCTTCCTGCTGCCCGCGCGCGAAAAGGAACTGGAACTGGACATCCGGCTGGACCCGCGCCTGCCCCCGCGGCTGATGGGCGACGAGGCCCGGCTGCGCCAGATCGCCTTCAACCTGGTGGGCAACGCCATCAAGTTCACCGATACCGGCTCGGTAACCGTGGAACTGACCCCGCTGGGCCTGCCCTCGGCTCCGCGCCCGACCGGGAACCCGGCAGAAGGTGTGGCCGGGGGCACGGCTGGCGACACTCCCGCAGCCCGGCCCGACCATCTGCACCTGTTGCTGGAGGTGCGCGACACCGGCATCGGCATTCCGGAATCGCATCTGGAACGCATCTTCGAACCTTTCAGCCAACTGGACGGCTCGCACGTGCGGCGGCACGGCGGCGCGGGCCTGGGCCTGTCCATCGTGCGGCGGCTGGTGGCCCTGATGGGCGGCGAGCTTTCGCTGGAAAGCACGCCGGGGGCGGGCACCACCATCTTCATCTCGCTGCCCTTCGGCGCCCTGTGGGATGCCTCCGACGCGCTCCAGGCGCCTGTACGCGGACAGGATGGCCCCGGCCCGAGCGGCTCGGATGCAGCGGACGGAACCGCCAGTCCCGCCGGGAACGGCGGCAACGCAATGGCCATGCCCTCCCGACATGCCGATGTTTCCGCCCTGCCGAGGCGTGCCGCGCAACCCGGCAAGGGCCACGCCACGGCCAGAAGCGCAGCGGCAGCGCAGCACGCGGACCCCGCCGACGACACCCGCCCCGAAGACCAGAGCGTGCTGCACGTGCTGCTGGTGGAGGACGACGCCGTGAACCAGCTTGCCGTGCGACGCATGCTGGAAAAGTCGGGCATGGCCGTGACCCTGGCCACCGACGGCCAGCAGGCGCTGGACGCCCTGCACCAGGCCACGTTCGACTGCGTGGTCATGGACGTGCAGATGCCGGTCATGGACGGGCTGACGGCCACCCGCGCCATCCGCACCGACCCGGCCTTCGCCGCCCGCGCGGCCATCCCCGTTGTGGCCATGACCGCCCACGCCATGGTGGGCGACCGCGAATCCTTCCTGGATGCGGGCATGGACGACTACGTGTCGAAACCCGTGGAAATGAGCGTGCTGCGCCAGGCCATCCTGCGTGCCATGCAGGCGCGGCACGGTTCCTCGAAATAGCCCCCCCCTCGCCTTCCCGTTGGGCTGGGGGCCGCACGGTTCATTGTCGCCCCCATGTGCCCCCTGTGACCCTTGCCCTCCCCGCCGTCCGTGCCATTGCGCCATTCGCGCCATTCCCGGCCGTCCGTGCAACCTGTGCGACCTGTGCGACCTGTGCAACCTGTGCGACCTGTGCAACCTGTGCGACCTGTGCGATCCATGTGGTCCATGTGGTCCATGTGGTCCATGTACGCTGGCATGACTTGACGCGGTCGACGTGACCTGACGCGTTGCGGCGCAATGGCCCCCCATCGCGCACCCTCCCACAACGGTCCCCTCGGCCACGCCTCGTGCGGTCGGCCAGTTCCCTCCGCCTTCTGCCCCTGCGCCCCGCCCCCGTGCACGGGCCCTTCCTCTGCCCCCTCGCCTGTACGAAAAACACGAATTTTCAGAAATAGCTGACAGCAATTCATGAAAACATGACTGCGCCGCGCACACCTTCAGCGTGAACTCGCGTGGTTACGGCATGTTAGCGACCACTTGCACGCTGGCCCGCCTCTTGCTGTGCATTCTTTCACAATGGGGTCCGCAATCCCCCAACCCTCAGCCGGAGGCATGCGCATGCCACCCCGTTCCCGAAGTTTCCGGATCATGGCCGTGGGCCTGGCCGTGGTTGCCCTCGGCGCGAGTGCCTATGGCGTGAAGGCCACGTCCACCACCGCGTTCTGCATGTCCTGTCACGAAATGAAGGTCTACCAGACGGAACTGGACGCCTCGCCCCACGCCAAGGACGCCAAGGGCGCACCCATCGGGTGCTCGCAATGTCACATCCCCGGTACGGGCCTTGTGCGCATGGTCGCCGCCAAGACGTACCTGGGGGTGAAGGACATCTGGGCCCACTACGGCGGCGAAGGCGAGGACATGGACCGCGCCGCCATGCAGCCCATGGCGCGCCGCTTCGTGGATGACGCCAACTGCCGCGCCTGCCACCAGGACCTGACCCGCAACGCCAAGAACGACGGAGCGGTGTCCGAAACCGGACGCCTGGCCCACGAAAACTACGAGGGCAAGAACGGCATATCCCGCAGCGGCTGCGCGGGCTGCCACCGCAACATGGCGCACCTGCCGCGCTTCGACCAGCGCCTTGCCGCCAACGCCAAATTCGCCGCCAAGCTCAAGGAGGCACGCCCATGAAACCCGGTATGACGCCAGGTATGAAGCCCGACCCCACGGGAACCACTCCGGCCTCACGGCCCACCTCCTTCCTGGCCCACCCGCTGCTGCGCAACCGCGTGTTCGTGGTGCTGGCGGGCGCGGCCCTGCTGGTGGCCGCGTTCTTTCTGTACGTGCGCCTGGCCTTTCCCGGCGTGCGCTGCGAGGCGGCCAGGCACCTGGATGCGCCCGAAAAGATGGGCGACTGCTACGGCTGCCACGTAAAATCCACGCCCCGCGTGGCCCAGGACTGGTACGAGGGCAAACACGGCATCACCCTGGTGCGTTGCCAGACCTGCCACGGCCAGCCCGACGGCAAGGGGGCCATCGCCTTCAACCGCTCGCCCGGCGTGGAAATATGCGCCCGCTGCCATGCCCCCAGCATGGACCGCATGGAGGCCAAATTCGGCACGCGCGGCAACTGTTCCACGTGCCATCCCAACCATCAGAATCCCATGCACGGCGACGCCTACGTCAACCGGCAAGCCACCACAAAGACCACGCTGGACTAGGGCATGCCCGCAACGCGTCCTTTTGCCCGCTGGCTTCGTCAAACGTCGCCTGCCCCCAGGTCGAATACCACAAGCGTATACTCCCTGATGTCAGGCTTGTTTTCCTTGCCCGCGGACAAAAAACCTGCGTTGCAACCATGACCCCATAGCAAGGAGACAACCATGGAATGCTCCAGACGCGACTTTCTGCGCTACATGGCCCTGTCCGCCGCGCTGGCCGCCGTCAGCGGCGCGCCGCTGTCGGCATCGGCCGCCCAGCAGGACGAAAAGCCCGACACCTGGGTGAAGGGCGTATGCCGATACTGCGGCACCGGATGCGGTGTGCTGGTGGGCGTAAGGAACGGCAAGGCCGTGGCCATCAAGGGCGACCCGGACAACCACAACAAGGGCCTGCTGTGCCTCAAGGGCGCGCTGCTGATCCCGGTGCTGAACTCGCCCGACCGGGTCACCAGCCCCATGGCGCGCAAGACCAAGGGCGGCCCGCTGGAACCCATCGGCTGGGACGAGGCGCTGGACCTGCTGGCGAAGAAGTTCCGCACCGCCATCGACACCCATGGTCCCAAGTCCGTGGCCTACTACGGCTCCGGGCAGTGTCTGACCGAGGAATCGTACCTGGCCAGCAAGATCTTCAAGGCCGGGCTGCGCACCAACAACGTGGACGGCAACCCCCGCCTGTGCATGGCGTCCGCCGTGGGCGGCTACGTGACCTCGTTCGGCAAGGACGAGCCCATGGGCACCTACGAGGACATCGACCAGGCCTCGTGCTTCTTCATCATCGGGTCCAACACGTCGGAAGCGCACCCCGTGCTGTTCCGGCGCATCGCGCGGCGCAAGCAGGCCACGCCCGGCGTCAAGATCATCGTGGCCGACCCGCGCCGCACCAACACCTCGCGCATCGCCGACCTGCACATCGCCTTCCGCCCCGGCACCGACCTGGCCCTGATGAACGCCATGGCCTGGGTCATGATCCACGAGGAACTGGACAACGCCCGCTTCTGGGGCAAGTACGTGGCCTTCAAGGACAACCAGGGCAAGGACTGCACCTTCGACGACTACAAGGCGTTTCTTGAAGATTACCGCCCCGAAAAAGCCGCCGCCATCTGCCACATTCCGGAAGAGCAGATATGGCAGGCCGCGCGCCTGTTCGCGGAATCGCCCGCCACCATGTCGCTGTGGTGCATGGGCATCAACCAGCGGGTGCGCGGGGTGTGGGCCAACAACCTGATCCACAACCTGCACCTGATCAGCGGGCAGATCTGCCGCCCCGGCGCCACCCCCTTCTCACTGACCGGCCAGCCCAACGCCTGCGGCGGCGTGCGCGACGCGGGCGCGCTGTCGCACCTGTTGCCTGCGGGCCGCGCCATCGCCAACCCCAGGCACCGCGCCGAAATGGAGCAGTTGTGGGGCCTGCCCGAAGGCACCATCTCGCCCGACCCCGGCTATCACACCGTGGCCCTGTTCGAGGCCCTTGGCCGGGGCGACGTGAAGGCCCTGCTGATCTGCGAGACCAACCCCGCCCACACGCTGCCCAACCTGAACAAGGTCCACAAGGCCATGAGCCATCCGGACTCGTTCATCGCGGTCATCGAGGCCTTCCCCGACGCGGTCACCCTGCGCTACGCCGACCTGGTGCTGGCCCCGGCCTTCTGGTGCGAGCGTGACGGCGTGTACGGCTGCGGCGAGCGCCGCTACGCGCTCATCGAAAAGGCCGTGGAGCCGCCGCAGGGTTGCCGCCCCACCGTGAACACCCTGGTGGAGTTCGCCAGGCGCGTGGGCGTGGACCCAAAGCTGGTCGAGTTCCGCAACGCCGCCGACGTGTGGGAGGAATGGCGCACCGTCAGCAAGGGCACCACCTACAACTTCTACGGCATGACCCGCGAACGGCTGCGCAAGGAATCGGGCCTCATCTGGCCCTGCCCGGACGAAAAGCACCCCGGCACCCGGCTGCGCTACGTGCGCGGCGAAGACCCCATCGTGCCCGCAGACCATCCGGACAAGCTCTTCTTCTACGGCAGGCCCGACGGCAAGGCCGCCCTGTGGATGCGCCCCTACCAGGGCGCGGCGGAAGAGCCCGACGCCGACTACCCCCTGTACCTGACCTCCATGCGCGTCATCGACCACTGGCACACCGCCACCATGACCGGAAAGGTGCCGGAACTGCAAAAGGCCAACCCCTCGGCCTTCGTGGAAATCAACGGCGACGACGCCAAAAGCCTCGGCATCGCCCACGGCGACGCCTGCGTGGTGGAAACCCGGCGCGACAAGCTGACCATGCCCGCGCGCGTCAGCGACGTGTGCCGCACCGGGCTCATCGCCGTGCCGTTCTTCGACCGGGAAAAGCTGGTCAACAAGCTGTTCCTGGACGCGACAGACCCCATCTCGCGCGAGCCGGAATACAAGATATGCGCGGCGCGGATACGCAAGGCTTGATTCACGGATGGGGAATGAACCGGGGAGGGGACCCTTTGAAAAGGGTCTCCCTCCCCGGACCCCTCCCCCCCAAACTTTTCAACGAATAGAGCTTCTCCCCAAGGCTCAATTCTCACCAGCGGAGAACGCATCATGGCCATAGCAGGCATTCTGGTGCAGACGGACACGGACGCGGCGGAAGCGGTATGGACCCGGCTGTCGGTGGACCCGCACATTGCCGAGGCGCACCGCGCCGAGATTCCGGGGCGGATGGTGGCGGTGCTGGAGGCCGATTCGGACCGCATGGAGCAGGAATTCAAGCGGCTGGCGGCGTGGGACGGGGTGCTGTCCGTGGACCTGGCCTACCTGACCTACGAGGACGAACTGGCCGATGGCGGCGCCATCAAGTGTCCGCCGTGGGAACCCAGGCACCGGAGCGCCTGAGGTGTCCACATCCTCCAAATCGCCGGATGGTGGGGGGGCACTCCCGGCGTCCGGCGGCATGGCGTCGGGCCTCATGACGTCGGGTCTGTTGCGGCCGCCGGGTGCGCGGGCCGAGGCGGAATTCCGCACCCGGTGCATCCACTGCGGCAAATGCGCGGAAGCCTGCCCCTACGGGTCCATCCGCATGGCTGCCGGGCGCATGGCCGGGTTCTTCGGCCAGGTGCGCAACACGCCGTACATCCATGCCAAATCCGTTCCCTGCTGGCTGTGCATGAAATGCCCGCCGGTGTGCCCTTCCGGCGCGCTGCGGCCGGTGCGCGACATGGCGCGGGCGGACATGGGCATGGCCGTGCTGCTCAAGAACCGCTGCCACAACTGGGTGGGCACGGTGCTGTGCCGCACCTGCTACGACAAATGCCCGCTGCGCGGTACGGCCATGGTGCTGGAAGGCGGCGACATGCCCGCCGTGGCCGACGCCTGCGTGGGCTGCGGGGTGTGCGAACACGTCTGCCCGGTGGACGCCATCGTGGTGCGACCCGACGCCGGACGCAGGACGGCGTCGCACATGGATGAAGTCGCCGGACGCAGGACGGCGTCGTACATGGATGAAGACGCGGGCCGCAGGGCCGCGTCGTACAGGGATGAGAATGCTGGACAACAGGCGGCGGCAGGCAAGGCTGACGCCGCCGACGCCACGCCCGGACGCGGAGGGAACCTGGCATGAAACCGTGGCACGCACGCTGGCGGCGTCCCGCGCAGTGGGCCGTGCTGGCCCTGTTCGCGGCGCTGCCCTGGCTGAACCGCAAGGGATTCCACGGCGTGTCCGGCACGCTGTTCTCGCTGGAGGCATGGGGCCTGCCGCTGGCCGACCCGCTGGCCGCCGCACAGGTGCTGGCCGCCGGGGCATTGCCCGGCATGCGCCTTCTGCTGGGTGGGCTGCTGGTGCTGGCCGTGGCCGTGGTGCTGGGCCGGGTGTTCTGTTCCTGGGGCTGCCCTTACGGGCTGCTGTCGGAACTGGTGCACGCCCGGCGCAGGAAAGGCGCGAAAACCGGGCACGGCGCGCGGAGCGCCGGCCTGTCCGCCAGCCGGACCGCTGCCGCAGATGCAGAACATACCGTCAGCCAACAAGCGTCCCGCCTTGCATTCTCTTCTGCGGCGCGGGGCGGTTTCCCCGTCCGGGCGGGCCTGGTCGCCGCCGGGCTGGCCCTGACGGCACTGGCGGGCGCACCGTTGCTGAACCGGTTTTCCCTGCCCGGAGAGATCACCCTGCAACTGCTGGCCTTGGCCTATCCGGCCCCCGACGCACGAGATTGGCCGTGGGTGGGCCTTGCACTGATCATCGCGCTGCTGGCGGCGGAATGGCGCACCCGCACCCGCCTGTGGTGCCGGTACCTGTGCCCGCAGTCGGTGCTGCTGTCCCTGGCCGCGCGGCTATGGCCGGGCGCGCTGGCCATCCGCCGCAACATGCGCCGCTGCACCTGCGCCGCCAATGACCGCGCCTGCGCCGGGGCCTGCTCCCTGGGCCTGGACCCGCGTATCCCCACCCGCGCCCCGCGCAGCGAATGCACCAACTGCGGCGACTGCGCCACGGCCTGCGCCGCGCGCGGCGGTGCGTTGCGACTGGGCTTCCGGGAACCGCCGGAAGTCTGAGGCAAAGCAGCATCCGCTCGCCCCCCTGCCCCACCCCTAAAAAAATTTGGGGGGGGAGGGGGCCGGGGAGGGATACCCTTTTTAAAGGGTCCCCTCCCCGCAAGCTTTCTTAAAACATTCCCTCAGCACGAATAGGTGGTGCGCGCCACGGGCATGAGCCCGCGCAGCACGGAAAAGCCGTGCCCGGCGCGGGAAAAGGCGTGGCCGTCCAGGCTCACGGCGTCGGCGGTGAAGCCCATGCGCAGGGGGACGAGGTCGGTGGGCGTGGTGCCGCACAGGCTTTCCCGAAAGCCGGGGCCAAGGGCCAGACGTCCGGGCTGACGTACCTGCCTGCCGGTGGCGGCGACCCAGCGGGCGCAGTCCGGACAACAGGCGGGCCAGGCGCCAGCATCAGTTCTGTTCAGGCCATTGCCGGCGGCACCAATCCCTTCGGCTCCGCTCCCGGCCCCGCCATTCCCGCCCGGTCCCGCATCCGCCACGGCCTTGCAGGTCACCACCACCTTGTCGGTGGCGGTGGTCAGGGCGGTCACGTTGCCCGCCTCGTCGAATTGCAGCGAGTTCAGGTCGGCGGCCATGCCACCCTCGGGGTCCGTGTCGAAGGCCAGCACAGTACCCACGGGGGTCTTTGCCTCGAAAGGGGCGTCCGGCTCGAACGAGCGCAACGCGCCCGATTCGTGGAACGAAAACCCCACGCTGACGCTGGCCGGACCCTGCGGGGTGGTGATGGTCACCCGCTCGCCGGGCCACAGGGTGACGCTGCGCAGCGCCCCGGACGGAAAGAAGTGTACCGAGATGATTCGCGCGCTGACCACGCCGATGGGCGTCGCCATGCGCTGCGGCCCGGCCAGGGCGGTTTCGTTCTCCACGCTCCAGTAGGCGGAAATCTTGCCGTCCAGCGGGAACACCCGTCGCAACTGGCCGCCGGGGTGAAAGGTGACCCGCTCCGCCGCCATGGGCCCCACGGGCGTTTCGATCACCGCCCTTTCCTGCAACGACACCGCCTTCAGCCCGCCGCCGGGGTGCAATTCCACCGGCTGCACCCGCTGCCTGCGGGGGTCTTCCGGCTCATACTGGGGCACCAGCACGCCCGCCGGGGTAAACAGTTCCACCCGATCTTCCAACAGCACCTCTGCCGGACTGCCGTCCGGATGGAGGCACTGCACCACCGCGCCCGGAATCGCCGTGACGTCCGGCTGCGCTGTCTGATGGTCGCTCATGTGGCCTCCCTGGCTGTTTCGTTGCCGCGTCTGATGGCCCGTGGCCGCCCGAAACCGCATGCATCCCGCCTGACGGGCCGGATGCATGCGCTACTGATTGCCGAAAACGTGAATTCACACCCCTACCATGCCAAACCCGTGACCGTCCGTCGAGGGGGAAGAGGAACGCGCCTTGCGCGCGGGAAGTCTTTCGCAACAGTGCGTACGCCGTATCCACCTGAATCTTCACGTCTGTTTCTTGCAAAACATCCCGTAGCGACCGCAATTCACAAAATGGTCACTTCACACCCCGCTGGCAAGCCCGCACCCGCCAGCACGCCCCCATTCCGGACCATGCCGGTCTTGACGCCTTCGCCCAAGAGTGGTTGCATGCGCAAATATAGACGCAGCCTCCGCCCATCCCGACACGGCGGCGGCCACGGGCAACCCGCAAGCGGCGCAACGGACGCCGGAACCCATCCGCCGGGCAGGCGCACCCTTCCCGTCGGCAAGGAGCCCCCATGAGCAAGAAGCCCACCGCACAGCACCCGGAACCGGCCACCACGCCGGACGCCATCTCCCGGAACGACATTTCCCCAGACAACATCCCGCCAAACAACGTCTCGCCAAACAACGTCTCCGTTGACGACATCGTCACCCGCGTCAACGAGGCGCAGCGCGCCTTCGCCAACTTCACCCAGCAGCAGGTGGACGCCATCTTCCACGCCGCCGCTGCCGCCGCCACCGCGCAGCGCATCCACCTTGCCCGCCTGGCCGTGCAGGAAACGGGCATGGGCATTCTGGAAGACAAGGTGATCAAGAACCACTTCGCCTCGGAATACATCTACAACAAGTACAAGGACGACAAGACCTGCGGGGTCATCCGCGACGACCCGGCCTACGGCTACCGCGAAGTGGCCGCGCCCATCGGGGTCATTGCGGGCATCATTCCCACCACCAACCCCACCTCCACCACCATCTTCAAGGCGCTGCTGGCGCTGAAGACGCGCAACGGCATCATCTTCGCGCCGCACCCGCGCGCCGCCAAATCCACGGTAGAGGCCGCGCGCATCGTGCACGAGGCCGCCGTGGCCGCAGGCGCGCCGCGCGGGGTCATCGGCTGGGTGGAAGCGCCCACGCCCGACCTTACCCGCCAGATCATGCAGCACCGGGGCGTGGCGCTTATCCTGGCCACGGGCGGGCCGGGCATGGTGCATGCCGCCTACAGCTCGGGCAAGCCCGCCATCGGCGTGGGCGCGGGCAACACCCCGGTGGTGATGGACGCCACGGCCAACGTGAAGATGGCGGTGAACTCCGTCATCCTGTCGAAAACCTTCGACAACGGCATGATCTGCGCCTCGGAGCAGGCGGTGATCGTGGAGGACGCGGCAGCCGACGCGGTGAAGGCGGAATTTGCGGCGCGCGGCTGCCATTTCGCCACGCCGCAAGAGGCGGAGGCCCTGGCGGGCGTGGTGTTCACCGACGGCAAGCTCAACGCGGCCATCGTGGGGCGTAGCGCTGCCGAAATCGCGGCCATGGCGGGCATCACCGTGCCGCCGACCACCAAGATCCTCATTGCGGAGCGCGACGCCATCGACCCGCTGGACCCGTTCGCGCACGAAAAGCTTTCCCCGGTGCTGGGCTTCTACCGCGCGCCCGACTTTTCCACAGCCGTGGACATGGCCCAGCGCCTGGTGGAACTGGGCGGGGCCGGGCACACCTCCGTGCTGTATACCGACGAAGCCAACCACGAGCGCATCGTCCACTTCCAGAACGTGCTGACCACCGGGCGCACGCTCATCAACATGCCCTCGTCGCAGGGGGCCATAGGCGACGTGTACAACTTCGAGCTGGCGCCCTCGCTGACGCTGGGCTGCGGTTCGTGGGGCGGCAATTCCGTCAGCGAAAACATCGGGGTGAAGCATCTCATGAACGTGAAGACCGTGGCCGAACGGCGCGAGAACATGCTGTGGTTCCGGGTGCCCCCGAAAATCTACTTCAAGATGGGGGCGCTGCGCCTGGCGCTGGAAGACATGCGCGACAGAAAGCGCGCCTTCATCGTCACCGACCGCACCATGGAAGACCTGGGGCACGTGGGCAAGGTGACCAGCGTGCTGGAAAAGCTGGGCATCCAGTTCCGGGTGTTCAGCGACGTGAAGCCAGACCCGGACCTGACCGGCACCTACGCCGCGCTCGATTCCATCCGCGCCTTCCAGCCGGACATGTTCATCGCGCTCGGCGGCGGATCGCCCATGGACGCCGCCAAGATCATGTGGCTGATGTACGAGCAGCCGGACCTGAAGTTCGAGGAAATATCCCTGCGCTTCATGGACATCCGCAAGCGGGTCTACGCCTTTCCGGAACTGGGCAAAAAGGCGGTGATGGTGGCGGTGCCCACCACCTCGGGCACCGGGTCGGAGGTGACGCCCTTTGCCGTCATCACCGACGACGTCACGGGCATGAAGT
The DNA here is from genome assembly GCF_000504305.1 of Nitratidesulfovibrio termitidis HI1. Lineage (NCBI taxonomy): Bacteria > Pseudomonadati > Thermodesulfobacteriota > Desulfovibrionia > Desulfovibrionales > Desulfovibrionaceae > Nitratidesulfovibrio > Nitratidesulfovibrio termitidis. The sequence goes on along the minus strand of NZ_KI632512.1, from coordinate 3,131,973 downwards.
ACCCCATCGCCGACTATGCCCTGACGCCGGACATGGCCATCGTGGACCCGGAATTCGTCATGGACATGCCAAGGACGCTCACCGCGCATTCCGGGCTGGACGCCCTGACCCACGCGGTGGAGGCCTTTACCTCCACCTATGCCAACAACTTCAGCGATGGCAACGCGCTGGAGGCCGTGCGGCTGGTCTTCAAGTACCTGCGCCGGGCCTACAATGATGGCGCGCGCGACGTAATGGCCCGCGAAAAGATGCACTATGCGGGCACCATTGCGGGCATGGCCTTTGCCAATGCGTTCCTTGGCGTGTGCCATTCCATGGCGCACAAGCTGGGGGCGGCGTTCCACATGCCGCACGGCCTGGCCAACGCGCTGCTGCTTTCACACGTCATCGAATACAACGCCACCGACACCCCCACCAAGCAGGGGCTGATGCCGCAGTACCGCTACCCCTTCGTCAAGGGGCGCTACGCGCGCATCGCCGACATGCTGGGACTGACCGAAGGCTGCGGCGACGCCCGCGACCGCAAGGTGGCCCGGCTGGTGCAGGCCATAGAGAAGCTGAAGACCGACCTGAACGTTCCCGGCTCGCTGCGCGAGGCAGGCATTGCCGAGGCGGACTTTCTGGCGGGGGTGGATCTGCTGGCCGAACAGGCCTTCGACGATCAATGCACCGGCGGCAACCCGCGCTACCCGCTGATCGCCGAAATCCGCGAACTGTACCTGAAGGCGTATTACGGCGAGCCGCTGGCGTCGCTGACGGTGAAGTAGCCGGGGAAGGAAAGAGCAGGAACAAGCTGAGCGGCGGCGCACACGTACCGCCACAGCACCACGAATGCACGGGGCATGCACCATTTGGTAGCATGCCCCGTGTTGTGTTTTCTGGGCAACATGATGGGCAAACAACCCGGATTTCTTCCATCGTCCTGCCCCTGCGACCTTACCCTGTCACTGCGCAATATATTCCATAGGCCAATCGAAAAAAGATTTTCACCCCACTCGAAATCTATAGTGCTGCACATGTCTTATATAAGACATGTAAATAAATATAGATGCTCCTTGACATTTCTCAAAACACAAAAGTATGTGCTCACATATCTACGTTCGCAGGAACCAATAGGCTATGCCGGAACGCACTTGGGGGAAACTGGTGCGGCATCCGGCCCCAGGGGAGACGATGACACCTCACCCGTTCCGGCGCGCATTGCTATGCGCGCCAATGCTGTTTCTGTGCCTTTTCCTGTCCGCGTCACCCTGCCGGGCCGCCTCGCCCAACGAGGCAATCCGCCAGCAACAGATCCTGCAACAGCGCGAAGAGCAACGCAGGCAGGAACTGGAACGACGACACCGCGAAAGCCTGGAAACTCCGCCTGTCGAGCACCCCCTCGCCCCGCCACCTGCCCCTGAAGGCGAGGCGGACGCACGCTGCTTCGAGGTGGCGCGCATCCGGCTTGACGGAGCGACCCTTCTTTCCGAGCGCGAGCAACGCGCGCTCACGTCCCCGTATCTGGGGCGCTGCCTTACCCTGGCGGACATCAACAACCTTGTCCGCGACATCACCAACGCCTACGTCGACAAAGGGTACGTCACTACCCGCGCGGCAGTGCCGCAGCAGGACCTCTCCGGCGGCGAACTGATCATCCTGATCATCGAGGGAAAGGTCGAGGGCATCGAGTTCTCGGACGATGTGCCCTTTGCCGGGCAGAAGTTGCGCCTGGCCTTTCCCGGGGTTGTCGGCAATGCGCTGAACATCCGCGACCTGGAACAGGGGCTGGACCAACTCAACCGCCTGCCCTCCAACGATGCGACCATGGAGCTTGTGCCCGGTTCCGCCACGGGCATGAGCCGCGTGCGCATTGCCAACACGCCTGGCAAGACGTGGCGCGCCAGCGCCGGGCTGGACAATTCCGGCCAGAAATCCACGGGCGAATTGCAGTACCTGCTCGGTTTCGAAAAGGACAATCTGCTGCACAGCAACGACCTGCTTTCGCTCAACATGAACGCGGACTACGATTCCATGACCGCGGGAGAGCATCAGGACAGCCAGAGTCTTTCCGCCTTCTACTCCTTTGCCGTGGGGTACTGGACCGTCACCGGCAGCCTCAGCCGGTTCTCGTACCGGAACATGCTTGACGGCTCCTCCATGGACTTTTCCAGCGCCGGTGACACGACCACCTCGACATTGACGGTGGACCGCGTGATCCACCGCGATGCCGACAGCAAGACCTCCCTCGGGGCCGGAGTCCTTGTCCGGGACACCTCCAACTATCTTGCCGGGGTGCAACTGAAGGCCAGCAGCCAGGTGCTTTCGGCGTTCTCGGCATCCGCCACGCACACCCACCGCGCCCTTGGCGGCGTGGCAACGCTGAGTGGCGAATTCCGGCGCGGCGTGCCGTTGTTCGGTGCGCACTCGGACCCGGATGACGACCCGCTGACCGTGCCCAAGGCGGAATTCGAGAAGTATACGGCCACGGCCAGCTTCTACCGGCCATTCCAGTTGCTGGACCAACAGTTCAGTTGGAGTACCCGCGTGTGGGGGCAGTGGTCGCCGGACACCCTGTACAGCGCCGAACGCGCCAGCATCGGCAGCCGGTACACGGTGCGCGGCTTTCACGAGGACAGCCTGGACGGCGACAGCGGCGGTTATGCCCGCAACGAACTGGCCATCAGCCTGCCGCTGGACCTGCAAGACCCCCTGCTGACCGCCCGGTTCACCAACGCCCAGTTCTACGTCGGCTACGACGCCGGGTTCATCCAGCGTGATTCCCGCGAGGAATACGAGCGTGGCTCCGTGCAGGGCGCCGTTGTCGGCGCGCGCCTGCTGGGGGGCGACGTGCATGCGGAACTGGCGGTGTCCAAGCCGCTGGACGCACCCGGCTATGTCGAACGCGACGACCTGGATGTCTACGCTTCGTTGATGCTCACGTTCTAGGGACGGCGCGCGAACGCGCCCGCCTTTCGCACCGGAAGCCCTGGGGAGGGCCTTTCATGTACGAACGCTTCCGCAAGCTGCTCTGCTCCGTTCTTGTTGTCCTGTTGGTCTGCCCGCCCGCCATGGCCGAGGGCATCCGCCCCGCGCCCGATGCGCCCGCCGCCAACCGGCCCGGCATGGATGCCGCCAAGAACGGCGTGCCCGTGGTCAACATCGTGCGGCCCAACGGCGGCGGCGTCTCGCACAACATGTTCCACGACTTCAACGTGGAGCCCAAGGGCGTCATCATCAACAACAGCAACCAGCCCGGCGTCAGCCAACTGGGCGGGGTGCTTGCCAACAACCCCAATTTCACCGACGGGCGCAAGGCAAGCCTGATCCTGAACGAAGTGACCAGTTCCAACCGGTCGCTGATCGAAGGCTACACCGAGGTCTTCGGCGGCGGGCAATACATCTTCGCCAACCCCAACGGCGTCACCATCAACGGCGGCGGGTTCATCGGCACGCCCAAGGCCACGGTGACCACCGGCGTGCCCAGGGTGACCGGGGGCAACGTGCAACTCGACGTCTCGCGCGGGGACGTGCTGGTCGACGGCGCGGGCATCAATGTCACGAACCTGGACGCCTTCGAGATCGTCAGCCGTACGGCGCGCATCAACGCGGAAATTCAGGCCAACCGGCTCGACATCATCGCCGGGAAGGGAACCTACGATCCCGCAACCGGCACGGTCACGCCCGCAGCGCCCGACGCGGCACCCGCGCCCTCCGTAGCCATCGACTCCACGGCTCTGGGCGGCATGTACGCCGGGCGCATCAACCTGGTGGGCACGGAGCAGGGCGTCGGCGTAAACATGCAGGGCATCACCCAGGCCACCGACAACCTGACGTTGACCGCACAGGGCAGGATCGAAATCAGGGGCACGGCATCGTCTGGCAACACGTTGTCCATGGCCTCCGGCGGGGATTCCGTGGCCGTGTCCGGCACGGTGAGCGCCACCAACGCCGCCAACCTGTCCGCCCACGGCACGGTGCTTGTGGACAAGACCGCGCCCGCCGATGCCGCCCTGATCAGGGCGGACGCAATCACCATCTCCGGCGGCAAGCTGGACAACCGCAACCTTGTTGCCGCCGACAGCCGTATGGACGTTGCCACGGATGCTTTGTCCAACGCGGGCGCCCTCCAGTCCGGCAAATCCGCGCAGCTTCAGGTTTCCGGCGCGGTGACCAACGACGGTTCCATCCTTGGCGGCGAGGAACTTGTCATATCTTCGGGCAGCGTGGACAACACCGGCACCATCCATGCCACGGGCGCCGGCCAAATCCGGTCCACCGGCACGGTGAGCAACGACGGCTCGATTCTGGCCAACGACGACCTGACCATAGAGGCCGCAGGCGTGACCAACACCGGCACCCTGCATGCCGGAAAGACCGCGCAGCTTCAGGTCTCCGGCGCGGTGACCAATGACGGCGCCGTCCTGTCCAACGGCGACATGGCCGTTGCCGCAGCCAGCGTGACCAACACGGGCACCTTCCATTCCGCCGGTACCGGGCTGTTCCGCGTTTCAGGCACGCTGCGCAACGCGGGGTCCATCCTGGCCAGAAACGACATGACCTTCGAGGGGGCCACGGCCGGTTCCCGCATGGCTGCCCTGCTGAATGAATCCGCCTACATCGAATCGCTGGACGGCAGCCTGACCTTCCGGGCCGACACGTTCCGCAACGACAACACCCAATTCCAACTGGTGGAAGGTGCGGAATACGTCTCCTACCAGGAAGGGATGTGGTGGCAACACGGTGACGACAACGACAACTGCTGGGGTTATTTCGAATTCATCACCGGCAAGGCCCCGGACAACAAGGTAAAGAACTCTGGCTACCTCACCGTGGCGCAGGCCGCCATGGTGGCCTCGGTTGGGCTGGATCCCTCGCGCAACGTGTTTTCGCGCGGCGAGCTTCTGGCCGCAGTGGCCGCCACGCGCGCCAAGCTTGTTGCAGACCCCGACTACCTGACACCGGGGCAGATTGCGGAAGTGGCCGAAGTGGAGGGCATCGCCAGCCAGGGCTACGCCTTCTTCGTGAAGCAGGCCCCCGCCAACACCAACGGCGTCATTTTTACGGCCACCACAACGCGAGACACTTACACCGGCAAGGACGCCGGGGCGCGCATGCTGGCGTACGGCGGCATCACCATCGATGGCGGCGACGTAACCAACAACGTCAGCGTCATTTCCTCCGCCACGGGCGACATCACCATCACGGCAGACACGTTCGAGAACGTGGGGCGCGACATCTACGAACGCTCGTCCGTGCTGTGGGGCCGGGCCAAGTTCAACAACCACTCCTCGCCCCGATACGTGAACCAGGGCTCCGACACGGAACTGGTCCTGACCGCCTTCGACCACGCCTATGGCACGCTGGACGCGGGCGGCGCGGTGTCCATCAACGTGGCGCACGCCACCAACGGCATCGTCGAGCGCAACGGCATCTTCAAGGACCCGGACCCTTCGACCCTGCCGCGCACGGTGGACGACATCACGGCGGTCATCGACGCGCTGCCCGCGCGCGGCACGTTCGTGACCAACCTGGACCCGACGCACCCGTATCAGATCGAGACCAACCCCGCCTTCACCGACCTGAACGCCTTTCTCGGCTCCGACTACCTGATGGGCCAGATAGGGCTGGACGCCACGGACCTGGCCCGCAAACGGCTGGGCGATGCGTGGTACGAAAACCGCCTGATCCGCGAACAGGTGCTGGACCTGACGGGCCGCCGGTTCCTCAGTTCCTCCGTCACCAGCGACACCGACCAGGTGCGCGCGCTGATGGACAACGCCCTCGCCGTCCGGGAAGACCTGAACCTGAGCATCGGCGTCGCCCTAACCGCAGAGCAGATTGCCGCGCTGGACCGCGACATCGTGTGGATGGAAACGCGGCAGGTCAACGGCGAGGACGTGCTGGTGCCCGTGGTGTACCTGGGCAGTTCCAGCCTTGACCGCATCGCGACGGGCGGCACTGTGATCGCGGGCAAGGACGTGACTGTCACCGCCACCGGCGACGTGCAGAACGCCGGGGTGCTGGTGGCCGACAACGGCCTGACCATCACCGCCGACACCATTTTCAATACGCGCGGGACCATGTCCGGGCAGGACGTGACCCTGGCCGCCACGGACTCCATCCTGAACGCGGGCGGCACGGTGCATGGCGACACGGTGTCGCTTACCGCCGTCAACGACGTGATCTCCGCGTCGGACACCGTCACCTTCACCTCGCCCACCGTCACCGCCACCCACATCGGCAAGCAGGGCGCCATCACCGCCGACGGCGACCTGACCGTGGTGGCCGGGAAGAACATCGGCGTGTTCGGCTCCGACATGACCGCCGGGGGCGATGCACAGCTTGCGGCGGGGAACTCTGTCATCGTGTCCACGCAGGCGCTGGAAACCCACGCCAAGACCACCGGCAAGGGTTCCAAGTCGCACACGGACGTGACCACCAACCACGGGGCCAGCATAACGGCGGGCGGCAGCCTGACCGTGGACGCGGGCGGCAGCGTTACCGTGCACGGCAGCAAGATGAAGGCCGGGGATGACCTGAGTGTGAAGGCCGGGGGCGGTGTTTCCGTCACTGCCGCCTCCGACACCGTGGATTATTACGACCACAGCAGCGGCAAGAGCGGCGGGCTGTTCGGCGGAAAGAAGTCGCACACCACCGTGCGGCAGGACACCACCAATGTGGCCTCGCAACTCGAATCCGGCGGCGACATGACCATAGAGGCGGGCACGTCGGGCAAGGGCGCGGCTACCATTTCCGGCTCGCAACTCACGTCCGGCGGCAACATGGCGGTCTCTGCCGCCGACGACGTGCTGGTCACATCCGTAACGGACCAGCATTACGCGCAGGACGACGAACAGAAGAAAGGCACCTTCACTTCAAAGATGGCGCTGGATGAGACCCGCAAGATCGACGTGGTGCGCAGCGAACTGGACGCCAAGGGCGACGTGCTGGTGGAATCCCGCACTGGCGACGTGACGGTCAAGGCGTCCCACCTGCGGGCGGAAGGCGGCGTGGACATCAAGGCGGAACAGGGCAGTGTGGCCCTGTTGACGGACAAGGAACTCAGCTACGAGCGGCACGTCTCCTCGGACATGGGTTGGCTTACCTGGTCGTCGCGTGACCAGGGCACCAGCGCGGAAACCGTGCTGCACACCCTGATCGAATCGGGCGAAAACATATCCATCACCGCCGGGGACGGTGTGACGGTGGAATACCACCATACCGGCGATGCCCGCGCCGACGTACGGCAACTTGCGAAAACTCCCGGCCTGGAATGGATGGCCGGGCTGCTGGAACGCGACGACGTGGACTGGCGTGCCGTGCAGGCCGTGTACGACACGTGGGACCACAAGGACGGCGGCCTTGGCCCGGCGGCCATGCTGGTCATCGCCATTGCCGCCTCGGTGGCGACGTATGGCGCGGCGTCGCAGTTAAGCATGAGCATGATGGGGCTGGCGCCCGGCATCACTGCTGCTGGAGAGGCAGCGACTATCGTTGTCGCGACAGGAGAAGTCGCCACTGCAACAACTCTGGCCATGTGTACGGCCCTGACCGCCGGTTTCGTATCCTTGAGCTCCCAGGTGGCGACCGGCCTTGCCAATGCCGCAGCAGGCGGTGACTTCAAGGATACCCTGAAGTCCATCGTCTCCGAGGACGGCGCGCGCTCCTTGCTGGCGAGCATGATTCTGGCAGGAACGCTGGACACCATGGCGTCGTCAGTCAAGAATTACGGGATGGTCGGTCAGATATTGACCGTTGCGGCCGTAAAGGCTTCAGTGGGCACCATCGTGAACGGGCAGGGGGTGGAAACCGCATTGCTTGACGCTGTTGCCACTGCTTTCAGCCGTTATGCGACGGGTCTGATCAGCGCTGCCGAACTGGACAAGACCATTGAAATCGTGCTCTCCGGGGCTGCCGGTGCGGCCACTGCCGCCATTGCTGGCCAAGACCCCGTGATGGGAGCCATGAGTTCTATTGTTGCGGCCCTTGCCAATGCCATTGCTGCACCCCCGCTTACCGAAGAGCAGAAAAAGCAGGGAGCATTGTTCTCTGAGCTTAGCGAGTGTTCATACAAAAACAATTGCACTGGTACTGAAGAGTTCAAGCAACTAACTACAGAGCAAATTGATGACATTCAAAGCAGAGGCATAGACATTTCCGCATTGGAAAACAATAAATCAGGATTAAAAACATTTATATTTTATAACTCTAATGAAAATCAATTGGCGGTAGTGATCAGGGGCTCTCAATTGACTGACCCAGGAGATTTGGCGACAAACACGGCTGAGCTATTTGGCCTTGTAGGTGAGCAACACACCGATGCTGCGCTGGCTATTCAGGGTTTGAAAGATTATGCACATTCCCAGAACATGACATTGATCGCTACAGGACATTCTCTTGGTGGTGGAATATCTAGTGCATTGGCAGCAGCTGGGCTGGTAGATGGCGCCATTACGTTCAACTCATCCGGAGTTAATGACAGTACGATTTCAAAAATAATAAAATCAGAAAATTATGAAGATATTGTGGGCGCAAGGTCGCATGCGGATTCAATAACTAAAGCGTATATTAGCCGTGGCGATATGATTAACAATTTTCAAGACATTCTAAAGCTATTTATACCAACAACACTAGGGGAAAGAATTTTGGTCGACGGCGGCGGCTTGCATGGAATCGAGGCCTTTAATGCGGCATTCGGGAAATAGGTACATGCCATGTATTTCATAATAAAACTACCACTCTGCATCGTTGTAGTACTATTTTTTGCTGCATGTGGAAGCGCAAGACCCCCTGACCAGCTCCCTCTATGGCGAATGAGCGCGCGTGACATGTTCCCCAACGATCCACAGGCACAGGCACTAGCCTTGGCTGCGGCACGTGGTGATACGACGGAAATGGACAGGCTGATTGCCGCCGGGGCGGACCCCAACGCTACGGGGACGTACGGCGTCACAGTACCTGCGTGGGTGCTGTATCACCCGAACAAGGCAGGATTTCGCCACCTGCTCCAGTTGGGCGCTGATCCGAACAAGATATGGAAATCAAACGACGGGAATGACAGTTCACTCATACACTGGACCGTCAGAATGACCCGCGACATCGGCCCTGGCTATCTTCAGGATGTCATCCAATTTGGAGGCGGTGATGCTTATCTAAAAGTTGGAAGTGTCGGAAAGACACCCGTCGACTTATCCGTAGCACCTTGGCTTAGCGCTGCACTTGGTGTTTTTATTGAACATGGCGTAAGCATTGACTACAAAGGATACAAATCAAAAATACCGCTTGTTATGTTGACTTCCAGCGCACTGAACTTTGAAGCGACATTATTTTTACTGCATAGAGGTGCAAATTATACTACAAAAACACTATACAATGACAATTTATCGCTATACATACAGAGGGTCATAACGCACGATGAACCATTTGCAACAACTCCTGGCTATTATGGATATATGTCATTCTGGCGCTGTGTAGATTTTCTTGAAAAGCATGGTGAATCTTTTGTGTTCACAAAAAAAACAAAGCGCCCCCCCCTTCTTGATCAAAGCCCTCCAGATATACTTTCTGGATTAGGCTCTCTCGAACCATGAACAAAAGAAGGCAGGGGAATGCAGGCGGTCCGGGTGGATATTGAAATATATTTATGATTTTAATGGAGTTACAATTATGCTTCCGAAGATAGTTTATAGGATTTCGACATGTGCTGTATTGGTCCAGATCATGTTGATCGCCACATGTTGTGCCAACTCTGCGCATTCGGAATCAGCGGAGGATGACTCTGGAGTGTGGAGGCAGCCAGTCCATGGCACAGCCAAAGATGACAACGGTACTGATGCGAACCACACAGCTGTCCCTACGATCATACAAACCATGGTCATCTACAGCGGAACACTCACCTATCCGGCACCGCACTGGATAACCTCGCCCAAGGATGTCGGCAACTTCAAGGCGTCGCGCGAACAAACCAAGAGCAGTTTCACGTTCGAGCAGATTCCGAAGGATCAGGATTTCGAAAGCTGGACGATGTTGTACGGCGTCTACGGCTGGCACCTGCCGGACTACGACTTCAAGCGGTTCATCGCGGAGTCGCTGAATGCGCTGGCGCTGGGCTGCAAGGAGCAGGCGAAGTCAAAGCTCGTCAGTGCCGAAGGCGGCAGCGTGGTCATGACCTACCATTGCGCCGCCCTTGTTGATCCGCTGGTGAAGAACGGCAAGGACACCGAGAGCGGCTTTCTCTACATGAGCCACGTGGGCTCATCCTACGTCAAGGTCTATCAGGCTTGGCGCGCCAGCAACAAGGACAGGGACACCCCGGCGTGGCCCATCAACGAAGCATCCATCACCAGCGCCATCGAGCGGATGAAACGCATCACCTATACGCCGAGACAATAACCGCCCTTCCTGAGCATCGGCGTCGCCCTTACCGCAGAGCAGATCGCCGCGCTGGACCGGGACATCGTGTGGATGGAAACGCGGCAGGTCAACGGCGAGGACGTGCTGGTGCCCGTGGTGTACCTGGGCAGTTCCAGCCTTGACCGCATCGCGGCGGGCGGCGCGGTGATCGCAGGCAAGGACGTGACCATCGCCGCCACCGGCGACGTGCAGAACGCCGGGGTGCTGGTGGCCGACAACGGCCTGACCATCACCGCCGACACCATCTTCAACACGCGCGGAACCATGTCCGGCCAGGACGTGACCCTGGCCGCCACGGATTCCATACTCAATACCGGTGGCACCGTGCAGGGCGGCAAGGTTGCCCTTTCCGCCACCAACGACGTGATCTCCGCGTCGGACACCGTCACCTTCACCTCGCCCACCGTCACCGCCACCCACATCGGCAAGCAGGGGGCCATAACCGCCGACGGCGACCTGACCGTGGTGGCCGGGAAGAACATCGGCGTGTTCGGCTCCGACATGACCGCCGGGGGCGATGCACAGCTTGCGGCGGGGAACTCGGTCATCGTGTCCACGCAGGCGCTGGAAACCCACGCCAAGACCACCGGCAAGGGATCGAAATCGCACACGGACGTGACCACCAACCACGGGGCCAGCGTGACGGCGGGCGGAAGCCTGACCGTGGACGCGGGCGGCAGCGTCACCGTGCATGGCAGCCAGGTGAAGGCCGGGGATGACCTGAGCATAGCAGCGCAGGAGAACATTTCCGTCACCTCCGCAACGGACACGACGGATTATTACGACCACAGCAGCGGCAAAAGCGGCGGATTCGGCGGTGGCAAGAAATCCCACACCACCACGCTTCAAGCCGCCGACAACGTGGCCTCGCAACTGGAATCCGGCGGCGACATGACCATGGAGGCGGGCACGTCGGGCAAGGGCGCGGCGACCATTTCCGGTTCGCGGCTCACGTCCGGCGGCGACATAGCGGTCTCTGCCGCCGACGACGTGCTGGTCACCTCCGTCACGGACCAGCACTACGCGCATTCCGAAGAACAGAAGAAGGGCACCTTCACCTCCAAGATGGCGCTGGATGAAACCCGCAAGATCGACGTGGTGCGCAGCGAACTGGACGCCAAGGGTGACGTGCTGGTGGAATCCCGCACCGGCGACGTGACGGTCAAGGCGTCCCGACTGCGGGCGGAAGGCGGGGTGGACATCAAGGCGGAACAGGGCAGCGTGGCCCTGCTGACGGACAAGGAACTCAGCTACGAGCGGCACGTCTCCTCGGACATGGGCTGGCTTACCTGGTCATCGCGCGACAAGGGCACCAGCGCGGAAACGGTGCTGCACACCCTGATCGAATCGGGCGAGAACATCTCCATCACCGCCGGGGACGGCGTGACGGTGGAATACCACCATACCGGCGATGCCCGCGCCGATGTGCGCCAGCTTGCGAAAACCCCCGGTCTGGAATGGATGGCCGGGCTGCTGGAACGCGACGACGTGGACTGGCGCGCCGTGCAGGCCGTGTACGACACGTGGGACCACAAGGACGGCGGCCTTGGCCCGGCGGCCATGCTGGTCATCGCCATTGCCGCCTCGGTGGCGACGTATGGCGCGGCGTCGCAGTTGAGCATGAGTATGATGGGACTGGCGCCCGGCACCATTGCGGGGAAGGCGGCGATTATCGTTGTCGCGACAGGAAAAGCCGCCACAGCAACAACGTTGGCAATGCAGACTGCACTGACAGCCGCATTCGTGTCCCTAAGCTCGCAGATGGCGACCGGCCTTGCCAATGCCGCCGCAGGCGGTGACTTCAAGGATACGCTGAAGTCCATCGTTTCCGCGGACGGCGCGCGCTCCTTGCTGGCGAGCATGATTCTGGCAGGAACGCTGGATACCATGGCGTCGTCAGTCAAGAATTACGGGATGGTCGGTCAGATATTGACCGTTGCGGCAGTGAAGGCTTCAGTTGGCACCATCGTGAACGGACAGGGGGTGGAAACCGCATTGCTTGACGCTGTTGCCACTGCTTTTAGCCGTTATGCGACGGGTCTGATCAGCGCTGCCGAACTGGACAAGACCATTGAAATCGTGCTCTCCGGGGCTGCTGGTGCGGCCACTGCCGCCATTGCTGGCCAAGACCCCGTGATGGGAGCCATGAGTTCTATTGTTGCGGCCCTTGCCAATGCCATTGCGGCTCCGCCGCTTACCGCAGAGCAGAAAGAAGAGGGCCGCATATTCTCGGAGCTTAGTGACTGCTCCTATGAAAATGGCTGCCAAGGGACCGAGGACTTCAAACCTCTTTCCGAGCAGGATCTCACAGAATTGAAAAAAAGAGACATAGACCTGAGCCCGTTGCAAAACAATGAATCCGGCCTGCACGCCTTCGTGTTCTGCAATTCCAAGACAGACCCCAAGCAATATGTCGTCGTGGTCCGTGGAACGGACTCCGTCAAAGACCTTAGCGAAGATGCTCTCCAGGCCTTCGGCATGGAGAGCGGGCAGTATTCGGGCGCAGCAAAAGCGATACAAGATCTGAAGCAGTATGCCTCAGACCAAGGTGGCACACTCATAGCTACAGGACATTCCCTTGGCGGTGGCGTGGCCAGCGCATTGGCAGCCGGAGGATTTGTGAATAGTGCCGTGACGTTCAATGCCGCTGGCGTACATGACAATACCATCAGCACGATCGCGAAAACGACAACACCTGCTGAAATAGCCAAATGGCGCGCAGGTGGAAATGCAATTACTACCGCCTATGTCAGCCGGGGTGACATGCTGACGAATCTGCAGGATATATTCAGCCTGTTCGTGCCGGACACCATGGGTCAACGGGTGCTCGTGGACGGTGGTGGGCTGCACGGCATCGCAGGCATGCGTGAAGCGTTTGCAAACTAAGGAGCCCAAATGGACCTGCTCAAACTGTTCCTCATCGTTTTGCTGACGCCGTTGCTGCTCATGGGTTGCGGTGCGGCAAGGAAACCCGACCAGATGCCGCTTCAACGGATGAGCGTACGCGAAATGTTTCCCGGCAACCCGCAGGCGCAAGCCTTGGCCAAGGCCGCAGAAAAGGGGGACATAGCAACAATGGGCAAGCTGGTTGCCGCCGGGGCGGACCCCAACGCGACCGGCACGTACGGCGTTACCGTGCCTGTCTGGCTTTTGTACCATCCGAACAACGCGGGATTCCGGTGCCTGCTTGAACTGGGCGCGGACCCCAACAAGATCACTCGGTCGGAAGCCGGACAGGAAAACTCACTCATGCATCGGGCGGCAGCACGATCGGGATACATCGGGGCTGAATACTTACAGATGGCCATCGACATCGGACACGGCGATCCGCACCTAGAAATCGGCGAATTCAAACGAACGCCCATCTGGGAGGCATTGCCCCCTAACAATATTGATGCGTTTGCAGTCCTGCTCAGGGCAGGCGTGGATATTAATTTCACGACGTCGCACATGTCAAAATTCTATCTGGTGTTACAAACAGCCAGATTCAGCAACTACAAAGCAACTCTTTACCTCCTGCAAAACGGCGCGGACTACAAGAAAAAAACACCTAGCGGGTACGACCTTATAAGACAAATGCAATATCAAATACATGATGACGCGCGATATGTCACCAGCGATAACTCTCCACAGTACATGTGGTTCTGGCGTTGTGTGGACTTCCTTGAAAAACACGGAGAAACATTCACCTTCACGCCGAAATCGAAACGGCCTGCCGTGCTGAGCACCGAGCCGCCGGACATTTTCGCCGGGTTGCGAAAAGCCGGGGTAGACGCTGATTGATGGCCGCACCGCCTTGGCCAAGAGGGGGCAGCAAAACGCGGGACGCAGGAGATGCGGCGCCTGTTCGTGCCGAACACCATGGGTAAACAGGTACTCGTGGACGGTGGCGGGCTGCACGGCATCGCAGGCATGCGCGAAGCGTTTGCAAACTAGGGAGCCGGATATGGACATCTTCAGATTGCTCGTCGTTGTCGTGTTGGCGTCGTTGCTGCTCGTGGGCTGCGGAGCGGCAAGAAGGCCCGACCAAATGCCGCTGCAACGGATGAGCGTACGCGAAATGTTTCCCGACAATCCGCAGGCGCAAACCTTGGCCAAGGCCGCAGAAAGGGGGGACATAGCAACAATAGACAAGCTGATTGCCGCCGGGGCAGACCCCAACGCCACTGGCACCTACGGCGTTACCGTACCTGTCTGGCTTTTGTACCATCCGAACAAGGCGGGATTCCGGCGTCTGCTTGAACTGGGCGCGGACCCTAACAAGATCACAACGTCAGGAGACGGACAGGAAAACTCGCTCATGCATCGTGCGGCAGCACGGTCGGGCTACATCGGGGCTGAATACTTACAGATGGCCATCGACATCGGTCACGGCGATCCAAATCTGGAGGTCGGTGAATTTAGAAGAACACCTATCTGGGAGGCATCACTCCCTAATAATCTTGATGCTTTTGCAGCCCTGCTCAATGCGGGCGTGGATATAAATTTTACGACGTCGCACATGTCTAAGTTTTACCTTGTGCTAGAAACAGCCCGCTCCAACAACTACAAGGCAACACTTTACCTCCTGCTAAGTGGCGCGGAATACCAGAGAAAGACTCCAAGTGGCCACAATCTAAAAAAATAATACAATACCACATAAAAGATGAAAAAATATACGCCATTAATCATGAAACATCACAGTACATGTGGTTCTGGCGTTGTGTAGACTTTCTTGAAAAGCGTGGCGAAACCTTCACCTTCACGCCGAAGTCGGCACGGCCTGCCGAGCTGAGTATCGAACCGCCGGACATTTTTGCAGGTCTGAAAAAAGATAATGACCTGCGCAATTTGTATAACGAACTATTGCTGCACAACGTAAATGCAAATGCAACGAGGATCACCACAAGGAAATATTCATGCTGAAAATTTTATTCAACACACAGCTAATGACCATAAATTTCATAATTTATACCTGCATACTGCTCGTGCCTATCGTTACAGACTCTGCTTTCGCAAAATCCATGACAGATAGCATGGCATCGTCATCCGCTGCGCCCAACGCGCAAAACGCAGAAAAACAAAAAATAAAAGAAAATTCTGAAATTATGATGACAATGACTATCTACAATGGAAATCTTGTGTATCCAGCCCCGCACTGGATTTCTGATGTCAAAGATCTTGGAAATACCAAAATGTTTCGTGATCAGACAAAAAATACGTTCACATTTGAACAAATTCCAAAAAATCAAGCTTTTGAAGAATGGTCCACATTGTATGGCGTCTACGGCTGGCACCTGCCGGACTACGACTTCAAGCGGTTCATCGCGGAGTCGCTGAATGCGCTGGCGTTGGGATGCAAGGAACAGGCGAAGTCAAAGCTCGTCAGCGCCGAAGGTGGCAGCGTGGTCATGACCTACCATTGCGCCGCCCTTGTCGATCCGCTGGTGAAGAACGGCAAGGACACCGAGAGCGGCTTTCTCTACATGAGCCATGTGGGGTCGTCCTACGTGAAGGTCTATCAGGCGTGGCGCGCCAGCAACAAGGACAGGGGCACTCCGGCGTGGCCCATCAACGATGCCTCCATCACCAGCGCCATTGAGCGCATGAAGCGCATCACCTACACCCCCAGGCAGTAGTAACCCACAACAACAAGGCATCGCCCTTACCGCAGAGCAGATCGCCGCGCTGGACCGGGACATCGTGTGGATGGAAACGCGGCAGGTCAACGGCGAGGACGTGCTGGTGCCCGTGGTGTACCTGGGCAGTTCCAGCCTCGACCGCATCGCGGCGGGCGGCGCGGTGATCGCGGGCAAGGACGTGACCGTCACCGCCACCGGCGACATGCAGAACGCCGGGGTGCTGGTGGCCGACAACGGCCTGACCATCACCGCCGACACCATCTTCAACACGCGCGGAACCATGTCCGGCCAGGACGTGACCTTGGCCGCCACGGATTCCATCCTGAACGCGGGCGGCACGGTGCATGGCGACACGGTGTCGCTTACCGCCGTCAACGACGTGATCTCCGCATCTGACACCGTCACCTTCACCTCGCCCACCGTCACCGCCACCCACATCGGCAAGCAGGGCGCCATCACCGCCGACGGCGACCTGACCGTGGTGGCCGGAAAGAACATTGGCGTGTTCGGCTCCGACATGGCCGCCGGGGGCGATGCAAAGCTTGCGGCGGGCAACTCTGTCATCGTGTCCACGCAGGCGCTGGAAACCCACGCCAAGACCACCGGCAAGGGGTCCAGATCGCACACGGACGTGACCACCAACCACGGGGCCAGCATAACGGCGGGCGGCAGCCTGACCGTGGACGCGGGCGGCAGCGTCACCGTGCATGGCAGCCAGATGAAGGCCGGGGATGACCTGAGTGTGAAGGCCGGGGGCGGTGTTTCCGTCACGTCTGCCGCCGACACCGTGGACTATTACGACCACAGCAGCGGCAAGAGCGGCGGGCTGTTTGGTGGAAAGAAGTCGCACACCGCCGTGCGGCAGGATACCACCAACGTGGCCTCGCAACTGGAATCCGGCGGCGACATGACCATGGAGGCGGGCACGTCGGGCAAGGGGGCGGCGACCATTTCCGGGTCGCGGCTCACGTCCGGCGACGACATCTCGGTCACTGCCGCCGACGACGTGCTGGTCACATCCGTAACGGACCAGCATTACGCGCAGGACGACGAACAGAAGAAAGGCGCCTTCACTTCAAAGATGGCGCTGGATGAAACCCGCAAGATCGACGTGGTGCGCAGCGAACTGGACGCCAAGGGCGACGTGCTGGTGGAATCCCGCACTGGCGACGTGACGGTCAAGGCGTCCCACCTGCGGGCGGAAGGCGGCGTGGACATCAAGGCGGAACAGGGCAGCGTGGCCCTGTTGACGGACAAGGAACTCAGCTACGAGCGGCACGTCTCCTCGGACATGGGCTGGCTTACCTGGTCGTCACGCGACAAGGGCACCAGCGCGGAAACCGTGCTGCATACCCTGATCGAATCGGGCGAAAACATATCCATCACCGCCAGGGACGGCGTGACGGTGGAATACCACCATACCGGCGATGCCCGCGCCGATGTGCGCCAGCTTGCGAAAACCCCCGGTCTGGAATGGATGGCCGGGCTGCTGGAACGCGACGACGTGGACTGGCGCGCCGTGCAGGCCGTGTACGACACGTGGGACCACAAGGACGGCGGCCTTGGCCCGGCGGCCATGCTGGTCATCGCCATTGCCGCCTCGGTGGCGACGTATGGCGCGGCGTCGCAGTTGAGCATGAGTATGATGGGGCTGGCGCCCGGCACCATTGCGGGGAAGGCGGCGATTATCGTTGTCGCGACAGGAAAAGCCGCCACAGCAACAACGTTGGCAATGCAGACTGCACTGACAGCCGCATTCGTGTCCCTAAGCTCGCAGATGGCGACCGGCCTTGCCAATGCCGCCGCAGGCGGTGACTTCAAGGATACCCTGAACTCCATCGTTTCCGAGGACGGCGCGCGCTCCCTGCTGGCCAGCATGGTGCTGGCCGGAACGTTGGACTACATGAAGCCCACGCTTCAGGACTACACCCTTGTCAAAAGGGTTTTGACCGTGGCTGCCGTAAAGGCATCCGTCGGTACCATCGTGAAAGGTCAGGCGCTTGAAACCGCCTTCACGGATGCCTTGGGAACGGCGTTCAGCAGTTATGCCGCTGGGCTGATCAGTACTGCGGAGTTGGACAAGACCATTGAGATCGTGCTTGCTGGCGCTACCGGGGCTGCTGCCGCCGCCATTACGGGCGAGGACCCCACAATGGCCGCCATGGGCGCGATTGTGGCGACCTTGGCCGATGCAATGACTGCCAAGCCCCTGACGGAAGAACAGAAGGCAAAGGGGCGTCTGTACGGCACACTGAGCAAGTGCGCCTACGGGGAAGGGCAGTGCGAGAATGTGAACGGGTATGAGAAGATGTCTGCGGATCAACTGGACGCTATCGGAATAAAAAGTGAAATGCTTAAAGATGAGCGCAATGGCTTTGAAGCAACAGTATTTTACAACAAAGCTGACAAGAAATACGTTGTTGCTTTTCGCGGAACGGACCTGACGTCAAAAGTGGACTGGCAGTCCAGCATAGCGCAGGCCTTCGGCAAGGTTGGCGATCAGTATCAAAGCGTGGCCCTGCTCTCGCAGACATTGAGTAGAGTTGCAGACAGGGACGGAGCCACGCTTGTCGCCACCGGGCATTCCCTTGGCGGGGGGCTAGCCTCGGCACTGGCGGCCAAGGGATTCGTGAAGGAAGCGTACACTTTCAACGCCGCCGGGCTGCATGACAATACCATCGCCGCGATTGTCGGAAATGATCCCAAAAGCGTAGCCGATGCGAAAATCGACTTGAACAATAAAACAAAGGCATACATGAGCACGGCAGATGTACTCTCCAACATTCAGGACCTGTTCAGCCTTGTAGTTCCAACGGCGGCTGGACAGAGAATCCTCGTGGACGGCGGAAGCTGGCATACCCTGGACGGAATGCTCAATGCCTTTGGCCCAGCAATAAAGAACTAGGAGTGGACGTGTACAAAATGCTGTTGGTGATGCTTCTGGTCTTCCTCACGCTTACCGCGTGCAGCGCCGCCGGAAAGCCAAGCAGGCCCAAGCCGATGCTGTACATGACGGCCAGCGACATGTTTCCCGGCAACCCGCAGGCACAAGCCTTGGCCAAGGCCGCAGAAAAGGGAGACATTGCAGCCATGAACAAGCTGGTCGCCGCTGGTGCGGATCCCAACGCTACGGGGGAGTATGCTGTTACCGTGCCCGCATGGGTGGTTCTGCACCCCAACAAGGAAGGTTTTCGTCGCCTGCTTGAGCTCGGCGCAAATCCGAACAAGATATGGCGTCGAGAAGATTCGGCATTTGACAAGTCGCTCATGCACTTTGTCGTACGCGAAACTCCAAATATTGGCATTGAATACCTGGAGATGACCATAGATATCGGAAAAGGCGACCCCAATCTGAGAGTGGGGAAATACAAATCGCCACCGATGGAAGACGCTCTCTGCCCTGTTTGCATACCAGCGTTTGCCACATTGCTGAAAGCTGGTGGCGACATGTATTATATTGACTGGTTTGGCAGGACATATGCAATGAGCGCTACGACGCAAGAAAATTACAAGCTCGCCCTCTTCCTCCTTGAGAATGGTGTAGATTATTCAAAAAAGGATAATCGCGGTCACGACATCATCAGATACATGCAGACAGAATTCAATACATCCTCCAACCACAAACAACCACACAGCAAGAAATACATGTGGTTCTGGCGCTGCATAGATTTTCTTGAAAAGCGCGGGGCAACATTTACCATCCCGCAGGATGCGATCCGCCCCGCCGTTCTGGACACCACGCCGCCGGATATCTTCGCCGAAGCGCAAATCCAGCAGTCCGACACGCCTGCGAAGCCTCAACCTCGCGTGAGCGACACCGAATCTGTGAGCATGCATGAGGTTTCCCTCACATACCCCGTGCCGTTCTGGCTTCAGGGTGCAGACGCCACCACCGGCAACACCCATTCGCGCATGCGTCAGAAAGCCGGTTTCCTTGCATACGATTACGTGCCCAAGGGGCAGGACTTCGACCGCTGGCAGAGCTCCCTTGGCATTTCCACCCTGTACGCCCCCGGCAACACATGGCTCCAGTTCAGCAAGGCCGTGCAGGAGGGATACGCATCTGCCTGCGGCAAGAACGCGCAGATTGACGTCGTGCAGGATGCGGCGAACCATCGCGTGTTGCACCTGCGCTGCGGCGAAGGCGAGCAGCAGGAAGGCTACCTGTACCTGGGCGTGCTCAAGAGCACCTTCGTGACCGTGTATCAGGGGTGGCGCAAGGCTTCGCCCGCTGATGCAGAACGCTATCGCACGGCGGCCCTGCAAGGCGTCGAGCGGATCAGGCTGGAGCCTGGCATGAACGTGACGCCCATGCCGTAGGCCTCATGTCTTGCCAACACACCTCCCCTATCTTTTCAAGGGAATTCCGATGTCGCAACGCTCAAGCCGTAACATGCTCGTGTTCATAACTGCCGCTGCGCTGGCTTTGCTGATTTCCGGCGCGAGCCTCACCCTTGCAGCGGCATCGGACAGCCAAAACGGCAATAATGCCAAGCCGTTTTCGGCATCCGCCAGTGGCAACGGGCAGTATTCATCCCAAGTCGCGCCCATGATCATGCAAACCATGACCATCTACAACGGGCTGCTCACCTATCCGGCACCGCACTGGATCACCTCGCCCAAGGATGTCGGCAACTTCAAGGCGTCGCGAGAACAGACCAAGGACACCTTCACCTTCGAACAGATTCCGAAGGATCAGGATTTCGAAAGCTGGACGATGTTGTACGGAGTCTACGGCTGGCATCTTCCAGACTACGACTTCAAGCGGTTCATCGCGGAGTCGCTGAATGCGCTGGCGCTGGGCTGCAAGGAACAGGCAAAGTCAAAGCTCGTCAGCGCCGAAGGTGGCAGCGTGGTCATGACCTACCATTGCGCCGCCCTTGTCGATCCGCTGGTGAAGAACGGCAAGGACACAGAAAGCGGCTTTCTCTACATGAGCCACGTGGGCTCATCCTACGTCAAGGTCTACCAGGCGTGGCGCGCCAGCAACAAGGACAGGGGCACTCCGGCGTGGCCCATCAACGAAGCATCTATCACCAGCGCCATCGAGCGCATGAAGCGCATCACCTACACCCCCAGACAGTAGCCACCCTTGGCAATTCCATCCTTGCTGGTACAGCATACAGGGAGATGCGAACAACGCTCACATGTTCCGTCGGGGCCGCCCAATGTGGTGCGGCCTCGTCCCCTGCGTTCGCCCCGGTGCCTGAGTAATGCCCCCTGCTTGAAAAACCCCGCACCCCGGTGTAAACGCAGATCTGGTCGGCAGTTCACCAAGGCGTCACTGTCCCCCTGCGGGAAGCTAAACCTGCCCTCTCTCCATCCCGACACGCACCTGCCTCGTGCCGCGCGTCGAAAGCCAGTGACCATCGACACCCCATCCGGATCGGCACGTCGAGAGGATAGGTGATGTCCAGACCCCGCTTTCCCTTCATCGCCAAGGACGTCTCCGCGCTGGCCCGCTCGCTGCAACGCGAACTGGCGGCGTGCGCCATGTCGTCGCATCTGGCAGGCCATGACCGCCGCCCGGCTGACGATGCCACTGGCAGCCCCACTGGCGGTTCCGCCGCTGATTCCGCGTGCGTTTCCGCGAATGCCCCCGGCGCGGCTTGCGCAACTGGTGCAACTGGCGCACCGGGCGCACCGGGCGTGCCCCTCACTTCGGGCGCGCACGGTCCGGCCCGTACAAGCCCCCGCTCCACCGGCCACGTCAGCCACGTCAGCCCCGTCAGCCATGTCAGCCATGTCCAGTTGCTGAACATGCTGGTCCGCGCCGTGGGCTACCGCAACTTCCAGCACTACCGCGCCCAGTTCGCGGCGCAGGAACGGTTGGATCGCCTTGCCGCGCCGCAACCCGCCGCGCCCGAAGCACCCGTGGACCTGCGCCGCGTGGAACGTGCCGCCCGCCACTTCGGGGCGGACGGGCTGCTGGCCCGCTGGCCAGGCAAGGTCAGCCTGCAACGGCTCTGCCTGTGGTGGGTATGGTCGCGCCTGCCCGCCGGGCAGGTGCTGACCGGCGCCCAGATGGACGACGCCCTGCGCGCCTGCCATCACTTCGGCGACCATGCCCTGTTGCGCCGCTGGCTGTGCGATCTCGGCATGGCTACCCGCACCCCGGATGGCCGCCAGTACCGCCGCGTGGAACAGCGCCCCCCGCAAGAGGCCCTGGCCCTGCTCCAGCACCTGCGCGACCGAGAGCGGCACGCGCGGCGGGCAGTCCACAACCCGCCCGCCCCACCCGCTGGACGCGGCGTGACTGCGGCATAGGGACACAGCCCGCGCAGGGTGCAAGGACACCCGGTCCGTCCGGAACAACGCGCCCCCTCTTCGCTGCCATCCCAACGACTGCGCCGCACAGCTTCCCCTTGCCCCGCCTCATTCAAACAGGGCGGACCGTCCGTCCTCACCCCTGCACACGGGGCGAGGCCGCACGGTCCGCCTTTTCGTATTGTAAAACGCGTCAGGCGTCCTATACTGAACAAAGGTCGTCGTCCCCTGCGGCAGGCGCGGCACACGTGTACGTTACCGTCTGCCCGTCCGCTCATGTCCCACAACGTCCACCCAGATCGGGACGGCCAACCGGCATCGCAACCAAGGAGCACATCATGTCCCATATCGCCATACTGGGCCTTGGAGCCATGGGCAAACGCATGGCCGCCAACCTGTTGAAGGCCGGACACCAGGTCACTGTCTGGAACCGCACCGCCAAAGCGGCGGAACCGCTGCTGGCCCTGGGGGCCACGCAGGCCGCCAATCCCAAGGATGCCGCCGCCGGGGCGGACTTCGTGCTGGCCATGGTGCGCGACGACGACGCGTCCTCCAAGGTCTGGCTGGACGCCGAAACCGGCGCCTTCGCGGGCCTGCGACCCAACGCCATCGCCATGGACAGTTCCACGCTGTCGGTGGACTGGATCAAGAAGCTGGGCGCGGAGGCGGCCAACCGGGGCGTGACCCTGCTGGAAACCCCGGTGTCCGGGTCGCTGCCGCAGGCCGACGCCGCGCAGCTCATCTTTCTGGTGGGCGGCAGCGCAGAGGCCTGCAAAAAGGCCGAACCGGTACTGCTGGCCATGGGCAGCGCGGTGAACCACGCGGGCGAAATCGGCACGGGCGCGCTGACCAAGCTGGCCACCAACGCCCTGCTGGGCGTCCAGGTAACCGCCATCGCCGAACTGATCGGCCTGCTGCACCACAATGGCGCGGACGTGCACAAGATCATGGGCATCATCGCCGGCACGGCGGTGTGGAGCCCGTACGCCCAGCGGGCCATTGGCGCGCTGCTTTCGGGCGAGGCCCCCGTGATGTTTCCGGTGGAACTGATCGAAAAGGACTTCGGCTACGCGATGAAAGCCGCCGGTTCGCCCGATGCCGCACCCACCATCGCCGCCGCGCGCGAAGTGTTCCAGCGCGGCATGGCCGAGGGCCTTGGCGACGCCAACCTGACCAGCGTGGTGAAGCTGTTCCGGGCGTAGCGCGAGTGGGCTGGGATACAGGGGAGGCTGCCACCGGGCAAGGGGCCTCGCCACTCGAAAGAGTTGAGAGAACCTCCGCACATCTTGCGGCGATTGGAGCAGTATTCCCCGCACCCCGTGCAACCTTGCAAAAATACAGCAAAAAACCAACACAACGCGCAGAACAAGCAAGAAGGCCCTGAAAGTTGCCTTTCAGGGCCTTCAAATATGGTTGCGGGGGCCGGATTTGAACCGACGACCTTCGGGTTATGAGCCCAAGAGCTTAACAGCAAGCCATATCAAACAAAACACCACTTGGTTAGTTACTATGCTAGAATTAAATAGTTTTTTTGATTTGTATTGCTTCTTATTCGTCACCAGCATGAGCGCTCGGGTTGGAAATCTGGTTGGATTTTGCTTTACAGGATGGAAATAGGGTTGGAAAATACCCCTACCCCACCCCACCTACCAAGGGAGAAAGCATGCCCCCCTCGAAGCGAATCAAGACGGCCTACCCAGGCGTCTATTACCGTGAAACCGTACGAACAGGCGGCAACGGCATCGAGCGCGTATACTACGCAGTTTATAAACGAGATGGAAAGCTCATCGAGACAAAGGTTGGCCGACAATACGCCGACGACATGACCCCGGCCAGAGCCTCGATAATCCGCGGCCAACTACTTGAAGGCAAACGCCTCACCCGAAAAGAGACCCGTGAAGCGGAAAAAAGCGTCCTTTCCGCCAAGGAGTGGACAATCCACAGCCTTTGGGAAGAATACAAACGCCGGAATGAAAGCCTCAAAGGACTTACAACCGACCAGAACAGGTTCACTGTCCACCTGAACGCCTTTAAGAGCCTGAAGCCTGAAGAGATCACAACGACACATGTCGACAACCTACGCCTGACACTTACAAAATCCGGGAAGAAGCCCGGAACAATCAGGAACATTCTAGAACTACTACGTCGAATTATATCATTTGGCGTCAAAAAAGGATTGATACTTCAATCACAAATTGCTGTTCAATTCGAAATGCCACGCCTTAACAATGAAAGAACAGAAGACCTCTCACCAGAGCAACTGATTTCGCTTCTTGATGCTATTGCGAAAACAAGACACAAAAAGGCTGGCAACATGATGTTGCTCGCCCTATACACTGGCATGCGCAGAGGAGAAATGTTCAGCCTAAAATGGGAGCATATTGACTGGGAACGAGGCTTCATCAATCTTGTTGGAAACGATGATGGCAGGGGAGCGAAGTCCGGACAATCCGAGCGCATCCCCTTCAACGACCTCGCACGCGAAGTGCTGATGTCGATTCCGCGCTTGATCAGCACTTACGTTTTTCCAGGCAAGGGTGGTGGAAGACTGGTTGATATCCGGAAGCAGGCCGACGCAATCAAAAAAGAAGCGGGCCTCCCAGAGGACTTTCGTCCATTTCACGGTCTACGACATGTGTATGCAAGCATGCTGGCCAGCTCTGGAAAAGTCAGCATGTACGAGCTGCAGAAGTTAATGACTCATAAAAGCCCTGCCATGACACAGCGCTATGCCCACCTCAGAGACGATGCGCTTAAAAGGGCTGCGGAAGCAGCCAAGGACACTATCTCACAAACGCTCAACACACTTGAACGGAAAAGCCATGCATGAGACCAAAAAGAATAAAATAATTCTCGATGGATACAATATGCAACTCTTTGCTTTTTTTAGCAACGAATACGCGATGCGCCACATCCTCACCAACACTTCCTATACACAGTGCGTTGACCATGTCTCACTCCTCAAGGAAATTTTAAGAAATAGATTACAAGATAGATATCACGAGAGCCATGCTGACTCACTTATAGATAGACATGCCTTCTTTAATTATGGCGCAGAACATGATTTATACAGCCACATAATCAATCTACGCATCCAAAAACACTCAACAATACTGGATGACGATGCCACGAACGACCTGGACAACCTCTACAGTGAAATCAGTCACGACCCATACGGAAAGCATCTTCTTTCCGAACTCACAGAAATTTCCCTAAACCACGGCGTATACGCAACACGTATTGATATATTTAATAAAAAAGACTATTCAATGGAATCAATAAGCGAACACAACATACACAAAAATATAGAAGAAATATTTTTCAAAAGAGACATCACACAAAAACTACTATCTGATTCACTACATGCAGAATCTCCATTTTCCCATCAAACACTTATAGATAGCGAATTAGACGTATCAGGACACATTGCGATTTATATAGACCCGTACAAAAAAGACTTCGATATCGACGCAACAATCCACAAGATAACGTCCATAATCTCACTATTCGCATGCGAACAACAAGATAGCTCTACACATACCAACGAACACACAAAGCACTATCTCAACACATTTTTTACACCAACACAGATGAAAAACGTACCACTAGAGAGATATAATAGACTTCTTGGGCTACTCATGTGGGACACCATACAACGCGACACTTTAGACGTGACAGCTGCTTTCCTCAAATTAGGGAAAACAATTAAACCCCAAACCATCCAAGAAGGATGTACAGAATACTCCCACTGTGAAGCATGCTCACAACTGGAAAGCTGCTCAAGATCAGCAGCCAAACACTATCAGACCGCAAAGGAATCAATAGATGCAGGGGCATTACAAAAGCTAGTCAACACTACAACTAAAAAACAACGCATAACACGCCTACCTTAAGGGCGACACACACGGCACGCCCTGCAGCCCGTACTCGCCATGATCCCTTGCCCACCCAATCGGCTGTCCGGTTCCTTGCTGGACACGATAGGGGCAAGTGCCCCCCTCACACCTTCAAATTTGGAGCACCAGCGGCGTGTAACTGGAGAGTACCGTGTCGCCGGTAATCAGCCGCATGGGTTCGGCCATGGCCTGGGAGACCAGCATATGGTCAAAGGGGTCGTTGTGGTGCCTTGGAAGGATCGCCAGCATCTCCGCATGCGCACCAAGCAGGGGAAGCTCAAGGAAGCCGCTGTCCTGCGCTGCAGCACGAAGCACGGACAACTCGGCATCAAGTTTGCCGATGCGTGTCTTGATGGCGATCTCCCACCAAGACACGGAACTAACAAAGACCTCGTTCTCATCAGCGAGCAGCAGCCCCCGCACAGGCTCAATGCGCGGGGAATCGGTCAACGCCCAGAGCAGCGCGTTGGTGTCCAGCAACAGTCTCATTCCTCGCTCCCTTCAAACGCCGCGAGAAGTTCCGGCGGCAGAGGAGCGTCGAAATCGTCGGGGACTTTCAGCTTGCCCTTCAGAAGACCAAGGCGCTTTTTAGGCTTAGCACTTGCGGCCGACTTAAGGACGGCCTCTGCTCGACCATAGCTGCCGATGAAAATGGTTTCACCACCCGCTGCACGCTTTACCAACTGCGACAGAGAGCTCTTGGCCTGATGCATGGGGACGATATTCATAGCCACCTCCATACGATACTCCTTGTCCATTTAGACTTAGCTAGAGCTTAGTCCGAAGTCAAGGAAAGCTCTTCCGGTGCCGGACGAGTCAGCAAGCCCAAAATAGCTATCGACCGTTCGGTGGGGGGTTACACCAAACACGGCAGCAGTGTCAGACGAATACCATCTCTGTATACATAGTATGTAAAAAATAAGTCTGACAAAAAATCATCATACAAAACTTCATCAGCAATCTATTTTAAACACATAAACACCAAATATATCGATTTTATATTCCACAACCACACATGCTAAAATGGTATTATCTCTCTTATGTATCTATTATATATTCATTATTCATAAATAAACACTAAACACATAAACATCTTGATATAACATATACACACGACAAAAACCATAGCAACACATAACCAGCTAGCCAAAGCTAGCCGTAGTAATAGCCGACATCACAAGTGTCGGCTTCTTTTTGTGTAACAAATAACACGTCTCATTAATTCAATAGCCAAACAAAGGAGTACGCCATGTTTATCACAGAAAACACTTACAAAGACTACCCAGTTCAAGCGTATGACGACAAGCCCTGTCGTATCGACATACTCGATGCCATCATTGACCGCATTGAATACATGACGAGTAGATTCAGCAGAGTGCTCTTCATCCGCTTTGACTTACGATATCCGAGAAACTTCTATTCATCCCGTGGAAACGACGACATTCAGCGCTTTTTCAACAGCTTTACACGCTATTTATCCCGCAAGGGGATAGCCTTCCAGTACGTCTGGGTACGTGAACAATCCAGAGAAAAACACCAGCATTACCACGTGATGCTCCTCCTAAATGGCAACCTCACATGCCATAGCTGGAACCACATGGAGAAGGCAGACCAACTCTGGCAGCGTGCCCTTGGGATCGACTACCCTGGCCTCCTTCAAAAGTGCAACCGAAGCAGAGACGGCAACAGGCACCCTGACTTCATCCACCTGGATCGTCATGATGCCTGCTATGAACGGGATATTGGTCGTTGTGTGGAGTGGGCCAGCTACCTGTCTAAAACGAGGACCAAGGGCTACGCCCCCTTGAATGTGCGTGAATGGGGAGCGAGCTTCCTTGACAACTGATCAGGAGTTATATGCCCTGGCACTGTCTACACTGGACCAGATACAAGCCATTTCAGCGACTCTCCCTAGTATGCCACAGTCGCAGCACGTAGACTGTCGAGTCCTGAATCTCGTAACGCATCTCATAATGCCCGACAAGCAACCGCCGGACCTCGCGAGGGGCGAACGCAAAGAGTTGCTCACCGATGCGCGGCTTGGTCAACAGGACGGTCGGAGCCTTGGCCAATGCCTGCACCGCCCGTGAGGCAGCAGGCTGGTCAACAGGGGCCAAGAATTCATACAGACGTGCCAGGTCGGAAAGCGCCCTGCTGGTCCATTTCAGGTTCATTAGCGAGGCACCGACAGCGGTTCATCGGTACTCAGACTATCCGCCCATGCCTGCACAGCCTGATGATCGATGACGCGATCCGCATCCACGTCGGCGAGCGCTTCATACGTCAACCGGTCGCGCTCTTCCTCTTGGGCGATCCAAGATGAGAGCGCTTGCTTCATGATCCAGCCGCGAGAGCGTTCCAAACGGTTAGCCACCTCGTCTACCTTTTCTGCCAGTGGCACAGGTACATGAGCAGTCAGCACGCGAGTTTCAGCCTTGGGCATGACGTTCTCCTCAGTCTTGCTCTGTGCAGACTCCATCATCTGATATTTCATCAGGATGGCTACCCCCTCGTTGGTCAAAACATTAACCCCGAGCTAATCATAGTGATTAAAAACAAATCAAGCAAGCCAACACACCACCTGGCCCAGCGGAAAATGCCCCTTCTTCATGACCGCCCAGCTTCCCGGCTGGTTCGAGGACTACAACGAGAGGCACCCTCACAAGGGCTTGCGGATGAAATCCCCCAGAGAATTTATCCGCGCATCAGCAACCGCAGGGTGTCCGGCTTAGCAGGGGCAACTCCAGTAGAAAGCTGGCCAGACTTCCTTGATGGTGCGTTCTTTTGGAAGGAGCAAGCCGCCCTCCGGACTGCCTATCGAGGCATGGCATAGGGAGCGGACGGATGCTCGGGGCGCTAAAAACACACATAACATCCAGGTGTTATCGAATGTAAATGCGCGGCATAGCCTCCCTGATCCTGCCTTAGGTTCGGGATGGGCGCTTCGGACATCGACTGGCTTGATGCGTTGCTAGCTTGGACTTGGAAACCCAAACGCCGCACCATGGACACCTCGCGCGCTCATGGAGGCTGGAAGTGATAGCGGTAGTGGGCGCGACGGCCTTTGTGTTTTTTTGCGCAGGAGAACTAGATCGGCGTGATGCCGGGCTGTTGGGGCAAGCTTCACTCATATGAGTGCCAAGCTGTCCAGGTGCAACTTCTGCGCTGCACCAAGGGCATTGGCGCCATAAGGGGATATTTTTATTTCTTTTAAAGTTTCCTATAGGCGGCCCGTACAGTTTTGATTGAGATTTAAATGTGTATATTTCATCAAGCGCTAGCTCTTTTCCTAGCGCTTTAATGAAGTCGTTAATACTAATTGCTTGAGCGCCAAATATTATTTTATCCTGTGAAAAATCCCCATATACATCATATTCGTCGCCGGCATAGTTTGATACGGCACCCCTCAATATGCCGCTCAGAGAAGAGTATAATTCAGCCCAAGAATTTGCGGGAATATTTCCTTGTTGTCGTAGTGCCCATTCCTTAATGCGCGAACAACACCGGCATATTGCCACTGAGACAAGAAAAGTATTCGCGCCAAAGCCAATAACCCACGAACCTGACTCCTCTTCAATCCTTTCCGCGTGGTTAGGGGCACGGACAGGTCCTGATGGATGCAACTCCCACCAAGCTGAGCGCGTAATAATGGCATGGGCGATTGCGCGCGGCACCTTTCCATTGTTGTTGCAAATTTTTTCTAGACGCTCTGTTATGCTGGATTTCCACTTATCTGTCGCTTTTGCCACGCAGCACCTCTCACACAAAATAGCTAGGGGTATTTTGGCCAAAGCTCTACGAAACAGGACATGGGACGTTGTTTTCAAGAGTTCCAATTCGATATGTCGCTCAGAAAACGCCAGGCGCGAAGCGCAGCATACTGATATAATTTACCTTGCTCCCGATGCTGACTAAGTGCGGGGCTAGCCCCGATAAGGCATTGCTCACCAGCAGCGCCTCGCCCCCTATTGCCAGCGTTAGCCACCAAGGCAGGGGGCCACGTCCGGCGCGTTTCCCATCGCATCTCCTGCGATAAGGCTCCAGACGCTCGCAAAATTACTTCTCTTTGATTCCATATTTTGGCATCGTCTCGTGAGATTTTTCGCCTAGGAGAATCATATATGCCCCGCAAGATCAACCAAGAGGCCTCCCCTTCGCGCAAGCTTCTCGGCTTGTTCAGCCTCTTACTTTTCTCCGGGGAATGGCACTCCCTTCCGGATCTTGCCCGGATATTCAAATGTTCCAAGCAAACGATCTCCAGGCTCATCGAAGAGATCGAACTAAGCCACGAAGCCAAGATTGAGCGTGAGACACGCTCACGCACCTGTTTCTATCGCATTCGGTCACCACAAAAACAGCCGAAGGTTTCGCTGAGTCCGGCTGAAATCAGCCAGCTTGTCCTTTGTCGGGACCTTGTGGTGCACCTGCTTCCTGAGGAGATTCGCACCTCGGTAACACGCACGATCAGGCAAGCCACAGTCCTCCTTCCCGAGCCTAGCCAGCGATGCCAAGCCTTGGACTCATGCGTCCAAGTATCGGTTCGCGGAGAAATCGACTACACGCCTTTCCACGGATTTCTTGACACCTTGCTGCAGGCGATCCGGAAAAAATACGTATGCGAAATCGAGTATCTCGCGGCTAACCGCGACGCCCCCAAGACTCATGAAATCGCCCCCATGCGAATCATCGCGTATCGTGAGGCGTTGTATGTGTCCGCATGGAAAGTCACACCGAAGGGAACCCCTGAACCGGTGCATCCCATGCTGCTTGCGCTCCATAGATTCAAATCTGCCACTCCTACACGCAGGTCGTTCAACCTCCCTCTGCCCCCGAGCGAGGCAGAGGGACTTTTCGGTCTGATGCCGCAAGAACCGTTCAAAGCCAGCATCCGTTTTGATCGGTCTGTTGCGCCATACATTCGGGAGAGAAGATGGAGCACGGAGCAATCGCTGACAGCGCAAGAGGACGGAGGTGTTGTGCTTGAGCTTGCAGCACGAAGCGAAGCCGAGCTAACGTCATGGGTACTCAGTTTTGGCACTCACGCGGAGCTGATCTCTCCGCAACATCTGAGACAGCAGCTTGTTCAGGAGCTTGGAGAAGCAAAAGAATTGTATTTAGAGTGTGAAGTTAAGGGCGCCTTTAAATGAGAAAAGATGGGTCACGACAACGGGGTCGACCTCCATCAAGCGGACTTAATTTACATGGATAGTACTAAATACATCATGGCTTTTACAACAGGCGGCCTCTTTCTCCGTGAATCGGTGAAGCTGGCCACGCTGTATCTTGGCCTTGGCGATTGGCCCCCTGTTCGAGACAAGGTTATCGCAGAAAATTTACTACAGGCCAGAACACTGAATACACTCAAACGAGTCTTCCGCGAGGTCACCTCTCGACTTAAGACGTTGAGCCCAGGCGAACTTGAATTCCTCGTTGAGGGCACCCATCAGGAGCAGGCTTATCTCCTGTGGCTCGCCGTTTGCCGTCGGTACAAATTCATTGCTGATTTTGCTGTTGAAGTGCTTCGAGAGCGCTACATCACACTGAAAAGCGATCTAACCCACGAGGATTTCGATTCCTTCTTCAACAGGAAAGCTGAGTGGCATCTGGAACTGGACGAAATCACCCCGACAACGCGAGGCAAATTGCGACAGGTTCTGTTCAAGATACTTCGCGAAGCCGATCTTCTAACAGCCAACAACATGATACAGACAGCCATTCTCAGCCCGCGACTATGGGAACTAATCCATCAAGGCAGTCACGGGGAGGCCTTGTGCTTCCCTGTATTTGAATCTGATGTGAAGGTGGTGAGGTGATGACGGCAGATATAGCCAGAATGTCGATGCAGGACAGGTTTCAGCATCTCTTCACTGTAATATCGAGCCAGCGTTTTCTCAATAAGCAAGGACTTGGCAATGAGGTTCCGTTCTTTATCTGTCCTTTCAAGCCAGAAGAATCTGTGGAAATGGAGCGACTCCAGCGCCAACTGATCAATCGCCTTGAGCAGGACGGCGTTCGTATTCTGGAAATCAATCTGTATGACATTTCGATTGAAATCCTTAAAGAACGTGAAATCTGGAACAATATTGTCGAAATGGAAAATTCTGTCTCCAAAGAACAACTAAAGGAACTGCTGCAAGGCGTACTTGACCCCGAAGCGCATCTTGTTCCGGCCATTGCTGCCAAACTGGCAAGCGCGGATTTCGAAGTTCTTTTTTTATCCGGCGTTGGTGAGGTATTCCCCTACATCCGCTCGCACAACGTTTTAAACAATCTGCAGAGCACGGCGAAAGAAAAACCAACCGTCATGTTTTTTCCTGGAGCCTACACCCACTCCCTGGAGTCTGGAGCATCGCTCGATCTCTTCGGAAGGCTGCATGATGACAAGTACTACAGGGCATTTAACATTTTTCATTGCGAAGCATAAACGAGGGCAGCGTGATGACTCTTAAGACCATTTTTAACAAGCCAGTTGACCGTCCGATAGAAGGGGTCATCAAAGCTGATGATGAAGCCAGCCTTCGCCTCGAGATTGAAGAGTACGTCCTGACCAACGAGGTCGAGAAACGGCTTGAGTCCTTTCTGGACGCTTACAACAACTACGAAGGTGCCAACGGCGTTTGGGTTTCCGGCTTCTTCGGGTCAGGCAAATCCCACCTGTTGAAGATGCTGGCCCTCTTGCTCGAAAACCGACAGATCGACGGGGCCACGGCTCTTGACCTGTTCCTGCCCAAGTGTGGCGACAACGAAATCCTTCGTGGTGATCTCAAACGAGCCGTCGCCATTCCATCAAAAAGCATTCTGTTCAACATCGACCAGAAAGCGGACGTCATCAGCAAGACTCAAGTCGATGCGCTTCTTGCCGTCTTCGTTAAGGTTTTTGACGAGATGTGCGGTTATTACGGCAAACAGGGGCACATCGCCCAGTTCGAGCGCGACCTCGACAGCCGCGGCATCTACCAACAGTTCAAATCTGCCTATGAATCCACAGCAGGCAGAACATGGCAAATGGGCCGCGAGCAGGCTCTGCTGGAAGGGAAAAGCATTGCTAAAGCCTATGCCCAGGCAACCGGTGGTGACGAAGCATCGGCCATGGGGATACTCGATAAATACCGCAGCCAGTACCGTGTCTCCATCGAAGATTTTGCCGAGCAGGTACATGCGTATATCGAGCGACAATCGCCAGATTTTCGCCTGAACTTCTTTGTCGATGAGGTCGGTCAGTACATCGCTGAAAACATCAAGCTAATGACCAACCTCCAGACCATCGCCGAGAGCATGGCCACCAAATGCAGGGGCCGCGCATGGGTCATCGTGACCGCCCAAGAAGATATGGGGACTGTTGTCGGCGAAATGGGAAAGCAGCAAGGCAACGACTTCTCGAAGATCCAGGCTCGGTTCGCCAACCGCATGAAACTGACCAGCGCCGATGTGGCGGAGGTTATCCAGAAGCGTCTGCTGACGAAAACCGAAGAAGGCGTTCGTCTGCTTTCAGGCATCTATCATGCGCAATCCAACAATTTTAAGACCCTGTTTGACTTTGCCGACGGTTCGCAAACCTACAGGAACTACCAGGATCGGGAACACTTCATTCACAGCTATCCGTTTATTCCTTACCAATTCGCGCTGTTTCAGTCGGCCATTCAGAATCTGTCGCAGCATAACGCCTTCGAGGGCAAGCACAGCTCGGTGGGCGAACGCTCCATGCTGGGGGTGTTCCAGCAGGTTGCGATCCAGATCGGGGGGCATGAAATCGGCCAGTTGGCGACCTTCGACCTGATGTTCGAAGGCATTCGCACCGCGCTGAAATCCAATATCCAGCGGGCCATCATCCAGGCAGAAAAGCATCTGGATGGTCCCTTTGCGATTCGGCTGTTGAAAACGCTTTTCCTGGTCAAGTACGTCAAGGAGTTCAAGCCAACCGTTCGCAACCTGTGCGTCCTGATGCTCGACGGTTTCAATCAGGATCTGCCCGCGCTGAGGAAGCGAGTCGAGGAAGCTCTCAGCCTCCTGGAGCAGCAGACCTACGTGCAGCGCAATGGCGAGTTCTACGAGTACCTGACCGACGAGGAAAAAGACGTCGAGCAGGAAATCAAGAACACCGAGGTGGAGTCGTCAGACGTTGCCACCGAGCTTGAGAAGATCGTTTTCGACCATGTCCTCAAGCATCGGAAGATCCGCTACGACGAGAATGGCCAGGATTACCCGTTCTCCAGAAAACTTGACGATCGACTGCACGGCCGCGAGTACGAACTGGCCATCCATGTCATCAGCCCGTTCCATGAAAATGCCGAAAACGAGTCCATCCTGCGGATGCAGAGCATGGGCCGGGACGAACTGCTGGTCCTGATGCCCTTGGACGCACGCCTAGTTCGCGACACCCTCATGTACAAGCAGACGGAGAAATATATCCGCCAGAATATGTCGATCACCCAGCAGGAGGCGGTCAAACGCATCCTGACCGACAAGGGCTTCCAGAACCGGCAACGCTATGCCGAGTTGCAGCAGCGCGTTCAAAGCCTGATGGGCAAGGCCAAGTTGTTCGTTGCAGGTACCGACATTGAGATCGGTTCCGAGGATGCGCAGACCCGGGTGTTGCGCGGATTCCACGAGCTCATCTCCCGCGCCTATCCGAACCTTCGCATGTTGCGTGGCATCACCTATACCGAGAACGACATCGCCAAATGCCTCAAGCACTCGCAGCATGGGCTGTTCGGTAACGACGTCACCAACCTGGCCGAGTCCGAGCAAGAGCTGTTGGCGTTCATTCAGAGTAATAACCGGGGGGGCGTGCGTACCACGCTGAAAAACCTCCTGGAGAAATTCGAGCGCAAACCCTACGGCTGGCACTACGCTGCCGTGCTTTGTACCCTGGCCAACCTGTGCGCCCGCGGCAAGATCGAGGTTCGCACCGACGGCAACCTTCTCGAAGAAGACACGCTGGAACGGGCACTGCGTAACACCCATGGGCACGGCAACGTGGTGCTGGAACCGCAGGTCGAATTTACTGCATCGCAGGTCCGCGCTCTCAAGGAACTCTTGGGAGACCTCTTTGATGCCCCCCCCGGGGCCAGTGAAGCGAAGGAGCTCGGCAAGGAAGCTGGCGCCGCGCTTCAGGAACTCATGCGTCAGCTCAGCCCGCTTGCTGCCCAAGCTCCCCTGTATCCGTTCCTGAATACGCTGATGCCGGTGCTTGAGAAGCTCAAGGAGCTGATCGGTAAGCCCTACACCTGGTACCTGACCGAACTCACCCGCCAGGAAGACGCGCTGCTCACTATGAAGGAAAGCGTTATCGATCCTGTCCGCAAGTTCATGAACGGCCCGCAGAAAGACATTTTCGATAACGCCCGCAAGTTCGTTCAAACCCAGGAGCCCAACTTCGCCTACATCGAAGGCGACGAAGCCGCACAGGTGGTCGCTTGCTTGACCGATCCGGAATGCTTCAAGGGCAACCGCATGCAGCAGATGAAGACGCAAGTCGAAACCCTGCAGGGGAAGGTCACTGCTCAGATCAATACCGAGATTGCCAAGGCCAAGGAGACGGTCACCGCCCTCAAAGGCCGCCTCTGCGGCATGGCTGAATTCGGCGCACTGAACGGTGATCAACAGGAGCAGATCACCCGTCCTTTCAATGAATTCAATGCGGCCATCGAGCGCCAGAAGCTGATCGCCGTCATCCGCGATACCCTGCGTCGGTTTGAGGAAAGCGACTACCAGCGCCTGCTTTCGCAGATGACCTCCTGGGCGCAACCGGCACCAATACCAGAACCTACGCCGGAACCCGGTGGATTCGTCAAGCCGGATGAAGGGACGAAGCCCACGCCACCGGCCAAGCCAGAACCGCGCATTGAGTATGTGCCCAGTCGCTCGGTGAAGGTCTCATTCGACAAGGCCTGGCTGGCTGACGAGACCGACGTGGAACGCTACCTGAAGTCCATGCGAGAGGCGCTGCTGGATGAAATCCGCAAAGGGAAAAGGATTCAGATATGATCGAGCGCCTTGAACTGAGAAACCTCACGGTCTTCACCGACCTGACGCTGGAGCTCTCGCCCAAGATCAACGTGATCATCGGCGAGAACGGCACCGGTAAAACTCATCTGCTCAAGGCGGCCTATGGGCTTTGCGCCGGTGCGCCCCTGTTTAAGAACAAGCCCGACACCAGCGACGATGAGCTTGAAGCGGCTCTGACAGCCAAGCTACTGCGCCTTTTCATGCCGCTGGATGACAAACTCGGCAAGATGCATCGCCAGGGCGCGACCGACCAGGCCTATCTGTCGGCGAGGTTCGCTGGGGGGCAGAAGATCGCCGCGACCTTCTTCAACAACTCGAAGGCGCTGGCCATCCAAGATCGCGCCAACTACGAGCAGTACCAAGCCGAGGCGGTATTCATCCCGACCAAGGAAGTCCTCTCGTTCATGAAGGGGTTCAACAGCCTGTACGAGAAATACGGCCTCTCTTTTGACCAGACATATCAGGACATCTGCCTGCTGCTGGATCTCCCCGAGGTCCGTCTGGAAAACCTGCACGAGAAATCCAAATGGGCCATGGCCGAGATCGAAGGTATCTGCGGCGGCCGTTTCGTTTTCTATGGCGGCGGCAAGGTCACCTTCAAAACCGAGAATACTGAATACTCCGCCAACTCCATGGCCGAAGGATTCCGCAAGGCGGGGATACTCTCGCGTCTTCTGGAAACCGGCGCGATCCAGCCCGGTGTCAGTGGCCCGCTGTTTTGGGACGAGCCTGAATCCAACCTGAACCCCAAGTTGATGAAGTTGCTCGTTCATATCCTGCTGGAGCTGTCACGAAACGGCCAGCAGATATTTCTGGCGACCCACGACTATGTGCTGCTTAAGTGGTTCGATCTGCTCATGGACAAGGGCAAAGACGACCACGTACGCTTCCATAGCCTGTACCGTGATGCGGAAACTTCCGAGATCAAAGTCGCCTCCACCGAGGACTACCTGAGAATCTCGCCAAACCCGATTGACGAGGCTTTTGGCTTTCTTATCAACCAAGAGATCGAAAACGACATGGGAGGCCTCGGCAAATGAAGATCGTTGAGGCCGACGGTTTCGAATTCTGTTTCAATGACGCACTGGACGCTTTCGTCTTTGACGAAAAGGACAGCACAAAGCCCACATTTCACGGTGCGCCCATGAAAGGCGTCGACATCATCGCTGAGTTCGAGGAGGCCTATGTCTACGTGGAGCTGAAGGACTACGACGACCCGTCGATTTACGATGTCCTTGGCGCAGCGACCGAAGACGAGACAAAATTGCGACGAGCCAGCTTCAAGTGGCTGAAGAACTACCTGAAATACAAATTCCGAGATTCTTATCTTTACCGGCATGCCGAGCAGAAGGTGGATAAGCCGGTTCACTATGTCTGCCTGATCACCTTTGACAACGCTTTGAACAGCCGGATGCAGAAATCCCTGAAAAAGGAACTGCCGGTGGGCAAAGCATCACGCCGCTGGGCCCAGGCCCTGGCCTCAAGCTGCCATGTCGTCAACTTGGACAAATGGAATGAAAACTTCCCCAAGTGGCCGGTCACCCGCCTGGCCGCTGCTGCAGCTGGAGGAGCCTAAATAGATGGAAACCGCAAAACTAAAAAAATTCGCCCAGTTCGCCCGCCGCAGCCTGCTGAAACAGGTCTCCGCCAAGCTAAAACTGGTGCTGGCTGAAAACAGCGCCGCCCGGCGTGAACGTGCCGAGGCCATCAAGAAACTGGAAGAGGCGATCAAGGGGCACGGCAAGGAACAGGTCATCGAGCGGGTGGCCTACATCTGGTTCAACCGCTTCTGCGCCCTGCGTTTCATGGATGTGAACCGCTACACCCGCATCAGCGTTGTGTCTCCCGCCGAGGGACAGTTCCAGCCCGAGATTCTGGCTGAAGCCAAAATGGGCCACGTTGACGAAGAAATGGCGCACGCCAAAGTCCGGCAACAGGTATTTGCCCTGCTCGATGGCAAAGCCCCCAGCCGCGACCCGCAGGGTGAGGCTTACCGGCTGCTGGTGGTGGCCGCCTGCAACTTCTGGAACAAGGCAATGCCGTTCCTGTTCCAGCGCATCGACGACTACACCGAACTGCTGATGCCCGACGACCTGCTCTCGGGCAATTCCATCCTCGCCTATACCCGCGAGGCGATGACGCCGAATGCCTGCGAGGATGTCGAGGTGATCGGCTGGCTCTACCAGTTCTACATCTCCGAGAAGAAGGACGAGGTGTTTGACGGCCTGAAGAAGAACAAGAAGATCACGCCCGAAAACATCCCTGCCGCCACCCAGCTTTTTACCCCGCACTGGATTGTGCGCTACCTGGTGGAAAACTCCCTCGGCCGCCTGTGGCTGCTCAACCGTCCGGGCTCGAAGCTAATTGAGCAAATGGACTATTACATCAAGCCCGAACAGGCCGAGACGGATTTCCTCCGCATCAGTAAGCCGGAAGAGATCAAGATTTGCGATCCGGCCTGCGGCTCCGGCCACATGCTCACCTATGCCTTTGACCTGCTCTATGCCATCTACGAGGAGGAAGGCTACGAGCCCGCCGATATCCCGGAGAAGATCCTCACCAATAACCTCTACGGCATCGAGATCGACGAGCGCGCCGGGGAACTGGCCGCCTTTGCCCTGACAATGAAGGCCCGCGCAAAACAGCGCCGCTTCTTCAACAAGGGCGTCAAGCCGAACATCTGCGTGCTGGAAAATGTCCACTTCGCCGAGGGCGAACTGAAGAACTACATGGACTTCGTCGGACGCGACCTGTTTACCGCGCCGCTGCAAACCACCCTGCGCCAGTTCGAAGAGGCCGACAACTTCGGCTCCCTGATTCGCCCTGACGTCACCGACGTGGACGGCATGCTCAGGATTCTGGAGTCAAAGAACGTCTCCGGCCAGCTGTTTATCAGCATGACACACCAGAAGGTGCTGCAAGCCCTGCGGCAGGCCGATTACCTGAGCCCGAAATACCATGTGGTGATTGCCAATCCTCCGTATATGAGCAGTGGAGGCATGAATGGTCGCTTGGGCTCGTGGTCGAAAGATAACTACCCCGATGCGAAGTCGGATCTTTTTGCGATGTTTATGGAAAGGTCGTTGGCTCTTGCGTTAAAGCAAGGCATGACTGCGATGATAAACATGCAAGCCTGGATGTTTCTTTCTTCTTTTGAGGTTCTCAGAACCAAGCTTTTGTCTCGCGCAACCCTACTCTCAATGATGCATATTGGTGAGCGTGGGTTTGACTCTATTGGTGGCTCCGTTGTTTCAACAACTGCATTCGTTTGCAGCAATTCCGTTATCTCAAACAAGGAAGGTGTATTTATTCGACTTGTTGATGGCAAATCAGAGACAGAAAAGTCGTCGATGGCTCTCGAAGCAATCCGAAACCCAAACTGCGGCTGGTTGTATCGTTCTCTTGCCAATGACTTTTCTAGAATTCCCGGACATCCGATAGCGTACTGGGCATCAAAGCCAACCATTCAAGCATTCGAGTCTGGCGCAAGACTTGGCGATGATCTTGATACTGCTCAGGGAATGAAGACTCTGGATAACGAAAGGTTTATTCGCAGGTGGCAAGAGGTTTCTTTTTCGAAAATTACTTGTCATTCAGTACCAGACAAGCAATGGGTTCCGATAAATCACGGTGGTGGATTCAGGAAATGGTATGGATTTCAAGAAGCTGTTTTGAACTGGTTTAACGATGGCGAGGAAATAAAAAAGCTTGCCAAGAAGAAATACAACTCGGTAACTCGTACAGTCACGGGCATGGGGCATTACTTTGAGAATGGAATAACTTGGAGTGCTATTTCATCCGATCTTATAAGTGTCAGGAAGTTTGGCGATGGCTTTATATTTACAAATGCAGGCATGTGTGCCTTTGGAAATAAAATAAGTCAAAACACCGCAATGGCGCTCCTTAATTCGAAAGTTGGTATCGAAGTATTAAAAATACTCGCCCCCTCGGTAAATTTTGGCCCCAATCAAATTAGCGAGATCAGAATTATTGATTCTGGTGACCGTACACAAACTATCCAGACCAACTCAGGGAAGTTAGTAAGGCTTTCATGCCAAGACTGGGACTCCTGCGAAACCTCCTGGAACTTCAGCAGTCTGCCGCTCCTGAATCCCGACTACCGTCAGTCAAACATGAAAGCCACCTACCAGAAGCTCCGCGCCCACTGGCGGGAGATGACGCTGGAGATGCAGCGGCTGGAGCAAGAGAACAACCGCATCTTTATTGACGCCTACGGCCTGCAAGATGAGCTGAATGAAAAAGTTAACCTCAGCGAAATCACCCTGACCTGTAACCCGCACTACCGCTACGGCAACGACAAGAGCGAGGACGAGTTGGAGGCGCTGCTGCTGGCCGACACCATGCGCGAGATGGTCTCCTATGCCGTGGGCTGCATGTTTGGCCGTTATGCACTGGACAAACCGGGCCTGATCCTGGCCAACCAGGGAGAGACCATCGAGGATTACCTGAAGCGGATTCCGGAGCCCAGCTTCCCGGCCGATGACGACAACGTCATCCCCATGCTCGATGGCGACTGGTTCACCGACGATATCGCCGAGCGCTTCCGTAAATTCTTGCGCGTGGCGTTTGGCGAGGATTACTACGAGGAAAACCTCCGGTTCGTCGAGCAGGCGCTGAACATCAAGGGCAAGCGCAACTACTCCATCCGCGACTACTTCCTTGGCGAGTTCTACACCGACCATGTGAAACGCTACAAGAAGCGGCCCATCTACTGGCTGTTCTCCAGCCCCAAAGGCAGCTTCAACGCGCTGATCTACATGCACCGCTACCGTCCCGATACGGTCAGCGTGGTGCTTAACGACTACCTGCGCGAGTTCCGCACCAAGCTCACCTCGCACAAGAACCATCTTGAGGCGGTCAGCATCAGCGCCAGCAGCAGCCAGGGCGAGAAGACCAAGGCCCTGAAGGAGATCGAGAAGATCACCAAGATGATCGCCGAGATGGAAGAGTACGAACGCGAGGTGCTGTACCCGCTGGCCACCGAGCAAGTGGAAATCGACCTCGACGATGGCGTCAAGGTCAACTACCCCAAATTCCGAGCGGCCTTGAAGAAGATCGTCGGCCTGGATGCGCAAGAGGATTAAGGAGCGCCATTGATGGAAGACCGCATTGCCCAGGCCCTGACCAAGCTCTTCGACCGACACCGGATAGTCTTCTGGTACGACTCCAAGCAGGAGTTGCGCGACGATTTCGAGGCGCTTCAACTGCCCGGCGTCGAGAAGCTGAAGCTGACCAACAACGAGTACGGCATCAAGTACCGACTGCTGCGCGAGCAACCGGAACAGAAATTCCTGCTCTACCGGGAAGGCCCTCAGCCCGCCGATCTGGATAACTGGCTGCTGGATGTACAATTGGCCCACGGCGAGTTCCGCACCGATCAGGTGGCCATCTGGCTGTCCGAACTGGAGCTCGGCCTGGAGTTCACGGATGTGGTGCAGGCCCATGCGGAGTTCTTTCAGGCGATCAAGCGCAAGGACACCCTCAAGAAGCTGCTGAAAGCGGATGACACCACCGGGCAGATTCGCCTGAAGATGCTGGCGGTATGCACCGGTAGCGAGCCACGCATGGATGCGGTGGTGGAAAACCTGCTGCAGGAACTGGCCGACAGCCGGGACGAGAAGATCAAACTGATCGCTCGGTGCAGCCTGGACGGTTTCCTCTGGGAACAGATGACCCGCTGCTATGGTTACAAGTCCGACGAGCCGGGCATCCGCGACTTCGCCATCGAGTTGTTCAAGTCCTGCTATGCGATGACTGTGGGTGGTGGGGGCGCCGAGAACCAAGTGAAGCTGACCGGTGACGCGCTAGTGTTTCTCAAGCGCTGGAAGGACAGCCGTCAGTTCGAAGGCGGCTTCGAAACCCTCTCGGGGGAATGCGCCGAGGTCCTTGGTATTGAACAGGATTTGGCCAAGCGGGATTTCCGCGAGTTGATCGAGCTGGATTACTTCCGCCTGATCGACCAGAAGATCATCAGTGATCTGGTACGGGCGGTGGCAGCCCGCACGGTCTCCAGCGGAGACGTGGCGATCTGGGTTCGCCAGCGGCGACAAGGCCACTGGTATCGCGAATACCGGCATTTATACGAGGCGGTCGACTACGCCGCCCAGTTCACCCACGCCTTGGGCGAAGCCAATCTGACCATGGAAAGTCTGGCCGAAGGCGTGCAGCGCTACAGCCGCTTCTGGTATCTGCTCGATCAGCTCTACCGTAAGTTCACCTACCATGTGCGCATGTCGGGACAGGCATCGCTGATGGGCAGCCTGACCGATCAGATCGAAAACCTCTATTCCAACAACTACCTGTTGAAGCTGGGCGACCGTTTCCAGACCTTCGTGGATGCGGCATCGAAGTGGGAAGCCTTTCCCGTGCGCAAGCAGAAGGAGTTTTTCGAGCATTGGGTCCGGCCGTTCCTGCGCAAGGACAACAAGGTCTGCGTGATCATCTCCGATGCCATGCGCTACGAGGTCGGCGATGAACTGCTGAGCCTAATCCGCCAAGAGGACCGTTACAGCGCCGAACTGGAACCGGCGCTTTCGATGTTGCCCAGCTACACCCAGCTCGGTATGGCGGCGCTTCTGCCCAACAAGGATCTGGCGATTGCCTACAACGAAACCGGCACCGTGCTGGTGGATGGGCAAAGCTCCCAGGGAACGGCCAACCGCATCAAGATCCTTGGACAGGCAATCAGTCAACGGGCTACCGCCTGCAAGGTCGACGAGTTGATGGCCATGAAGGGGGACGACTGCCGGGCGCTGGTGCGTGATCACGACGTGATCTACGTCTACCACAACCGCATCGACGCCACCGGCGACAAGCGGGAATCCGAGGAACGGGTTTTCGAGGCAGTGGAAGAAACCCTGCAGGAGCTGATTCGCCTGATCAAGAAGCTGACCGGGGCCAACGCCAACAACTTGCTGGTGACCTCGGACCATGGCTTCATCTACCAGAACCGCGCCATCGACGAGAGCGACTTTTCCGGGGTCGATGCCGAGGGCGACCAGATTCTGTTCCGGGACCGCCGCTTCGTGCTTGGCAAAGGGCTTACTGAGGCATCCAGCCTGCACAAGTTCACCCCCGAGCAGCTTGGCCTTGCCGGTGAGGTGGAGGTGCAGATTCCCAAGTCGATCAACCGCCTGCGGCTAAAGGGTTCCGGCAGCCGCTTTGTTCATGGCGGGGCCTCGTTGCAGGAGGTGGTGATCCCGGTGCTCAAGATTAACAAGAAGCGCCAGAGCGATGTCACCGCCGTTGAGGTGGACATCCTGCGCGGGGCCAGTTCGGTGATTACCTCCGGCCAACTGGCGGTGACCATGTACCAGACCGGGCCGGTGACGGACAAGATTCAGCCACGAGTGCTGCGGGCTGGCATCTACACCGAGGCAGGCGACCTGATCTCCGACAGCCATGACCTGATCTTTGATCTGAGCGCGGACAATCCCCGGAAACGAGAACTGCAGGTGCGCTTTGTGCTGACCCGCAAGGCCGATGAGGCGAACGGCCAGGAAGTCACTCTGCGACTGGAGGAGAAGCACGCCGGGACTTCGCATTACAAGGAATACAAGTCGCTCCGGTACTTGATGCGACGTTCATTTACCAGCGACTTCGACCTTTAAGGGACTGGCACTGATGAACAAGCTTGACCAGAAAATCAACACACACTTTCCGGGACTCGTTGTCCGCAAAGACCTCGTCAAGACGGTCAAGGGCAACGCCATCGTCCCCTCCTACGTACTGGAATACCTGCTGGGCCAGTACTGCGCCACCAGCGATGAACCTACCATCCAGACTGGCATC
The DNA here is from genome assembly GCF_000504305.1 of Nitratidesulfovibrio termitidis HI1. Lineage (NCBI taxonomy): Bacteria > Pseudomonadati > Thermodesulfobacteriota > Desulfovibrionia > Desulfovibrionales > Desulfovibrionaceae > Nitratidesulfovibrio > Nitratidesulfovibrio termitidis. The sequence goes on along the minus strand of NZ_KI632512.1, from coordinate 3,087,974 downwards.
GAAACGGTGAAGGATATCCTTGCCAAGCATTACGTGCACCGGAATGAAGCCGGATTGGTCCGCTCGAACATCAAGGAAAAGGGGCGCTACAAGGTCATCGACAAAATCAGCGTTGACCTGAATGAGAAGAAGGATGTCTATGAGGCGGAGTTTTCCAATCTCGGCATCAAAAAGGTGCTGGTAGGCTCAGCTACGGTCAAGGCCTACCCCAAACTTCTGGTTAGCGGCGTGTGGTGTATCGCTGATATCGAGTACGAATTCACCGAAGACAAAAATGCCAGCCCTTGGATACTGTCGAGCCTTAAACCGATCCAACTCTCACATTTCGATTTCGACGGTTACGTTGAGGCCCGCAAACGATTCACCACCGACGAGTGGATCGACCTGCTGGTGCAAAGCATCGGCTTCAATCCGGAGAGGTTCGGCAAGCGCAGCAAGCTGACCCAGCTTGTCCGCCTGATCCCTTTTTGCGAGCGCAACTACAATCTGATCGAGCTTGGCCCCAAGGGGACAGGTAAATCACACATTTACTCTGAGTTTTCGCCGCACGGCATCCTGATCTCCGGTGGCGAGGTTACGGTTCCCAAACTGTTCGTGAACAATTCTTCCGGAAAAATTGGCCTGGTTGGCTACTGGGATTGCGTTGCCTTCGACGAGTTTGCTGGAAAGCAAAAGCGCGTGGACAAGGCCCTAGTCGATATCATGAAGAACTACATGGCCAATAAGTCCTTCTCGCGAGGCGTCGAAACGCTGGGAGCGGAGGCATCCATGGTGTTCGTGGGCAACACCCAGCACACTGTGGCCTACATGCTCAAGCACTCGGACCTGTTCTGCGAGTTGCCCGAAAAGTTCTATGACTCCGCGTTTCTTGACCGAATTCATTTCTATATCCCCGGCTGGGAGGTCGACATCATTCGGGGTGAGATGTTCTCCAGCGATTACGGATTCGTGGTGGACTACCTGGCTGAGATCCTCCGCTCGCTACGCAACCACGATTACTCGGACCGCTACAAGGAGCACTTCTCCCTCTCCTCCGATATCTCGACACGGGACCGCGATGGTATCAACAAGACATTCTCCGGCTTGATGAAGATACTTTTCCCGCATGGTGGGGCGACCACGGAAGAGGTCGAGGAACTGCTACGATTCGCGATTGAAGGCCGCAAGCGCGTCAAAGACCAACTGATGCGCATCGACTCCACCTACGGAAACGTCCGCTTTACCTATCGAGGTACGGACGGACAGGACAAGCCGGTCACCACGCTCGAAGAAGAGGAGTACCCCAACTACTACCACAAGGCCATTGCCGCGAGTGAAGACGGGGAAATCTTGGAAGCTGCGCAACCGGACTCGCCCCAAAGTCCATCCGCCCCCCTGGCCCCAGCCGAGCCTGCCCTCAAAGAAAAACACCTCACATTCCAGGAGAACCAGAAGGGCCTTTCCTTCGATACGCTGCTCGGCCCGTATCTCAAGGGCGCGACCGCAATCACCGTCACCGACCCGTACATCCGCCTGTTTTACCAGATGCGCAACTTCATGGAATTTTTGGAAACAGTGGTCAAGCACAAGGCTCCGGATGAGGAAGTGTCCGTACATCTGGTAACGACGGAAGATGAATTCAAAGGCGAACAACAAAGGGAAAACTTCGAGAAGATGAAGGAGTCCGCCAGCAGCGTTGGCGTGAATTTCACCTGGGAATTCGACGGTACCGGCACTATCCACGCCCGCCACATCGTGACCGACCACGGCTGGAAAATCTCCCTGGATCGCGGCCTCGACATCTTTCAGCACTATGAGATGAACGATGCCTTTGCCTTCGCCAATCGACTGCAGCAATACCGCCCATGCAAGGCGTTTGAGGTGACGTTCATTAAACACTAGTGGGAAGCCTGAGGGGGAATAACATGAGCGGGATATCGGCATCACTGGCCAAATGGTTTTCAGAGCGCGCCCAGTGGCTCCAGATTGCGGCGAATCGATTACTTCAGCAGTCTGCGCTTACTGACAACGATGTCTCTGAGCTCGCAACCCTGTGTCAGCAAGAAGCCGACTGTAAGCCGTCCAAAACGACCTGTTCCTTTCCTGCTGCCGCGTTCGCCCAGGGCGCAGCAGGCTCCCTGCGTTTGTGTTCAATCAGTGGAGTCGAAGGAGTAAACGCCCTTGCTCCGAAAAAGCCACTTGAGTTTGGCAAGAGCAATATCACGATTGTCTATGGCAACAACGGGTCAGGAAAATCCGGTTATGTCAGACTCCTCAAACATGCATGCGGAGCCCGCGAGACAGGTACCCTCCACCGCAACGTCTTTAAGCCCGGCTCTGCCGTACAGAAAGCCTGCATTTCGTTTGAGCAGGACGGCATTCCGAAGAGTCACACGTGGTCAGGACAAGGGATCTGCGATGATCTCAATAGCGTTGATATTTTCGACACCTCGTTCGGCAAGGTCTTTGTCAGCAGCGAAGACGAGGTGAGATACGAACCGCCGGTTCTATCGTTCTTCAGCTCGCTCATCCTCGCATGCGAAAAAGTCGCATCGGCCTTGGACGCCGAGGCCACCCGGCACCAGTCCAAAAAGCCGAATATCCTGGGTGACAAGAAGGTAACTCCTGAAGGCATCTGGTACGAAGCCATCAGCGCCAAGACCAGCCCCCAGGATATTGACAAGCATTGTTCGTTCGGCAGCACTGACGAAACCGAGATGCAAACGCTGCAGCAACGCCTTACCGAACAGGCACCGACTGAAAAAGCGAACCAGCTGAGAAGGCAGAAACAGCATATCGACACCCTGGTCCAGGATGCCCAAAAGCATCTGAAACAATTGTCAAACGAGAATTATCGACGAATCATTGCTGCCAAGAAGAGGTCGATTCTCAAGAAGGCGGCGGCAGATACGGCGGCAGAAAAGGTGTTCTCTGGAAGCGAGTTGGAAGGCCTCGGCTCTGATGTCTGGAAAGAGTTATGGGAAGCGGCCCGGAACTACTCCGTATCGGCTGCTTACAAAGAGGCCGAGTACCCGAATGTTGCTGATGATTCCCGTTGTGTCCTGTGCCACCAGACCTTGACCCAGGCAGCTAAAGAGCGGCTGGTCTCCTTCGAAAATTTCGTGAAGGGCGAAATGCAGAAAGCCGCATTGGATGCGGCCAAGGAATACGAGACCGCCACTCAAACTATCGAGGCGCTACCGACATCGGAGACACTGAAGACACGTATCGATGCGGCTGGGATTCCACAGGATGAAGTCGCCAACCAAGTGACGGATTTCTTTGCTCAACTGCAGGCTAGAAAAGACCTGCTCCCTAGAATTGATTCCGAAGAAGCCATTCCCGATCCTCTAATCTCACCGAAATGGATCGAAAAAGCCAGCGCCCAGTCGAAAAGCCTCGGTGAACTCGCGGCAAAATATGACGAAGACGCCAAAAGCGACAATCGTGAGGAGATCAAGAAGAAGCTAAACAGCCTACAGGCCAGAAAGTGGTTGTCTGAGCACCGCGCCGCCATTGATGAAGAAGTCGCCCGATTGAAGCTACTGAACCAGATTCAGGAAGCCAAGAAGTCGACCAACACCAAAGCCCTGTCCCAGAAGAAAGGGGAGCTGGCAGAAGCTCTGATCACGGATGCGTTCGTGCAAAGATTCAACGCGGAACTCAAGACCCTCGGCGCGTCTCAGGTGAAGGTTGAACTCGTGAAATCAAAAGTCTCCAAGGGCCGCGTCCTTCATAAGCTCCAGCTTCGAGGGGCCTCTCAGAACGGGCTCGCCGATGTTCTGAGCGAGGGAGAAAAACGGATCGTTTCCATTGCGGCATTTTTGGCCGACGTCACCGGCAAGAGCAACCAAGCCCCGTTTATCTTTGACGATCCAATATCCTCGCTTGACCAAAGCTATGAAGAGGCCGTGGTTCAAAGGCTGATCGAGTTGTCTCAAGATAAACAGGTCATTGTCTTTACTCACCGCCTGTCCTTGCTGGGAACGGTCAGGCATTTTGCCGAGAAAAAGACCATCAAGCCCGATGTGGTGAGTATTCGCTCTGCGGACTGGGGTACCGGAGAGCCAGCCCCCATTCCACTTTCACAGAGTGACATCAAATCCGCCCTAAACACACTCATGAATCAGCGATATCAGGATGCAAAGAAGGCGAGCGAGAACGGCGAATTTGAACATGCCGAAATCTTGCTGAAGTCGATATGCAGCGACTTCAGGATGTTGGTGGAGCGCTCTATTGAAAATGATCTGCTGTGCGGGGTGGTTCAAAGATTCCAACGACCGGTCCATACGTTGAGGCTCAAGGATCTGGCCAAATTGAAGGACGCGGACTGTAACCTCCTTGATTCGCTCATGACCAAATATTCCGGGTTTGAACACTCACAGCCAGCAGAATCACCAGTGGAGCTACCGAAGCCAGACGATCTTTTGACCGACATGACTTTATTGAAAAACTGGCGTGAAGAATACGCGAAGCGCCCCGCCTCTGCGGTGAATGAGTAGCAGCATGAGAGCCCTCCATACATCCGACTGGCACATCGCTCACATAGAAACACACAATGATTTCAGCGGTAAGGAGTATTGTCTACATCCGGAAAGGTTTCTCTCACCTGGATTCTGGCCCAGGACAAAACGAACTTCCAACTGAACGAATACGCCAACGATTCATGGGCGAAGTTCAGGGTACGTTCCGGCGATGTTTTCAGGATCATTTACCTCGACTAGACAGGCAGTCGGCATCGTGCCCCGCCATGCTGTAAGGCGCATCATTCATCATCTTTTCAGATATACATTACATCTATGATACTGGGGAGATATTCCCGAAAACCGCCCTGATACCCCGTGTATCAGGGCTTTTCTCTTTTCAAGGAGACACCATGGACAGCCTTCAGTACACCTCCCCTGAGGTCACCGACCTCGCCAAGGCCCTCATTACCGTTCAGCACACCCTGCAACCGGCCATCAAGGACCGTGAGAACCCGTTCGCCAAGTCCCGTTACGCCACCCTCAACTCAGTCATGGATTCCTGCCGGGATGCGCTGCTGGCCAGCGGCATCTGGGTGACCCAGTACCCGGTCCCGGCAGAGGTCGGGCACCTCGGCTTGGTCACCAAACTCACGCATGCGGAATCCGGCCAGTGGCAGTCTTCGCTGCTGGTCATGCCCCTGCCCAAGGCCGACCCGCAGGGATACGGCAGCGCCATGACCTATGCCCGCCGGTACGCACTTTCGGCCATGCTCGGCATGGTGACGGAAGACGATGACGACGGCGAGGCAGCATCCCGCGACAGGCCCGCACGGCAGAGAACGCCTCGCCAGCCTCGGCCTCAAGAACCTGCTGCCGCACCTGCGCAGCAACCGTCCCAATCACCGACGACACCACAGCCCAAGCCCGCAGAAACAGCACATCCAGCCCTGGCGTCACTGCCACGGCTGGATGGGGTAAACTACTCGACGGCCACCGCGCAGGATGGCCGCCTTTGCACTCTGGCGTCGGGCAACACGTCTGCCCGCAAGCAACTGCTCTCTGCTGCCGGGTTCAAATGGAACGCCGAGCGCAAGGTCTGGTGGCGGTACGCCGAGACCGCCTGATCCACACACCACGCCAAGGGCGGGGATTCCCCCGCCATGGGGGAACCTCGTCCACTTGATGGAGCCTCCCATGACGGATACCCCGCAATCCCCCATGCCTCCGGCACTGCCGGCCCCTCTCTGCCTCCTCGCCGAATCCCTGCTCGCGCAAGAAATCCACACCACGCAGACCCAACTGGGCGACCGCAGCACCTACGTCGGCATGTCCGACATCGGCGCCGCAACGGAATGCCTGCGCTCGGCGGTTGCCCGCAAACTGGCGTCACCGCGCACGCAGCCCCACACCATCCCGCCTCAGCATGTCGATTCCATCCTGAAGCGCCACCTCCCCCTGCATCGAGGCCACTGGCAGGAGGCCGGGATCACCGACGCGCTCACCAGAAGCGGTCACCGCCTCATCCCGCAACTGGAAATCAGCGCATCCTTCCACGGCGTGCCCATCAAGGCCCATCTCGACATTACCCTCATCCACGAAGCCCCGACGCCCGTCATTCGGGTGCTGGAGCTCAAGAGCAACGGGCACCTGCCCGAAACCCTCTACACCTCCAACGAGGTGCAACTCTACGGGCAGATCGGCCTGCTGGAGAGCACCTGGCATCGCCCCTGCTGCTCGCTGCGTGACGAAGACGGCCAACCGGTCTTCACCCGCAAGACCTTCCCGGAAGCGGCCCGTCTGCTCTTTGGCATCGACCTGCCAGGCACACCGGAAGGCGTGACCATCGAAGGCTGGGTGCTCTCCATCTCCATGGCCGACGCCAAGACCTTCGGGCCGTACACGCCCAACCGGACCATGCTCGGCATCTGCTGCAACACGGCCACCGACCTCTGGCAAGCCGTCAACGCCGTCAAGGCGGGGCAGTTGGCGCTTGACGACCTCCCGTACTGCCAAGGGTTTCACCCCCTGTGCGACTGGTGCGACGCCAACGCCACCTGCCCCAAGTTCCGGCCCATGAGGATTGACGGCATGCCCGTGGACCTTGGCCCCGCCCATGCGGCGGACCTCGACCATCTCGCAGGCCTGAAGGAGCGCAAACTCGCCATCGAAGGCGATATCGCGGCCATTGAAGGGCGCATCCGCACCGCATTCCAGCGCATCGCGGCGGCAAGCGACAGCATGGCCCGGGACTGGATAACCGCGGGCAGGCACCGCTTCCGGGTGGCGTCCATGCCCGGCAGACAGACCATCGACCAGACGGCCCTGCAGGAGGAACTGCAAGCCCTGACCGGTGATCCCCAAACGACAACGGACATCCTGGAGCGAGCCCGCAAGACCGGCCAGCCCCATGAACGGCTGTTCATCAGCCCCATCAACAAAAAAGGAGAATGACCATGGGATACTACAGCGAAGTCGCCCTGTGCCTGTCCGGCAACGGGCGGGCACGGCTTGATGCGGCGATGAACGAGGCACGGCAGCATGCCACGAACCCCGGCGACATCGAACTGTTCCTGCAAAACGGCCTCAGGCAGGACGCGCCGGACTCGGAAGGCGTGCTGTACTACTGGGAAGGTGTCAAATGGTACGCGGACTTCGAGGAGGTACGGTTCATCACCGACGTCATGGATGAACTTGACGTTGACGACTACCTCTTCCTGCGCATCGGCGAGGATGTTGACGATGCCGAGATTCTCGGCGGCTGGTGGGACAATCCCTTTGACGCGCGCCTGTTCCGAACCATCGACTTCGGCTAGCCCCCCTCGCTGCCCTCTCTACCTGCCGTCCACTTGTTGCCGAATCGGCAGCGCCGCAACCGCCACCACATCCTCGCCCCATTATCATCAAGGAGCACCACCATGCCCCATACCGATTCGGGCCTGCACGCGTTGCAGCCCGTCGATCTCGACGCCGGCGCCGTGTTCAGCGGCACTCCGTCGGGCCGCATGATCAAGGGCTACCGCCAGCCATCGACATACACCCCCAAGACCGATCCCGACTACATCTTCCACGAAACCACGCGAGACATCGTGGTTTGGCTGATGACCGCATCCGATCCGCTCTACGTGTTCGGTCCCACCGGCAGCGGAAAGTCCAGCGCCATCCGACAACTGGCCGCCCGGCTCAACTACCCGGTCTTCGAGGTCACCGGGCACGGCAGGCTGGAGTTCCCCGACCTCGTGGGCCACCTTTCCGTGCATCAGGGGTCTATGGAGTTTCGGTACGGCCCCCTGGCTCTGGCCATGAAGCATGGCGGGCTCTTCCTGCTCAACGAACTGGACCTACTGGAACCCGCCACAGCCACGGGGCTCAACAGCATCCTCGACGGCCAGCCCCTGTGCATCCCGGAGAATGGCGGTGAACTGGTCACGCCGCACCCCATGTTCCGGTTCGCGGCCACGGCCAACACCAACGGCGGTTCCGACGAAACGGGCCTCTACCAGGGCACCCTGCGCCAGAACCTTGCCTTCCTCGACCGGTTCTGGCTGTGCGAGATGGGCTACCCCGAACCCGCAGCGGAAGAACGATTGCTGGAGCGCATCGCGCCGCAACTCCCCCCACCCCTGCGGCGCACCATGGTCGACTACGCCAACGAGGTCCGGCGTCTCTTCATGGGCGAATCGGGCACGGCGCATGGCGCCTCCATCGAGGTGACCTTCTCCACCCGCACCCTGATCCGCTGGGCCGACCTGACCCAGCGGTTCCAGCCCCTGGCCCGGCAGGGCATCCAGCCCGTGGCCTACGCCCTCGACCGGACGCTCGGCTTCAAGGCCACACGGGAAACCCGCACACTCCTCCACGAGATCGCCCAGCGCATGTTCCCCACGGGGGAGTGAACGGGGACGCCGCTACCGCGCCGAACACGTCCACTGCGGACACCCTCGGCAAGGATGCCGCGTCTCCCCGAATCCCGGGCAATACCGGCCTGGTGCTCCAGTTCATGGATTCCCTGCTCACTCGTCAGTCTCTTGATCCCGCCTTCTTCGCCTCCCTCCCTTCGCCCCCCTGGCTGCGCCTCGAAAAGGACACGCCTTCGGGCGGCAAGTTCTGGTCCTGCACTATTCAAGAGCATGGCATCGACCTTCACTGGGGCAAGCGCAACACGCAAGGGCAACGGCTCGCACTGGCCATCACCCGGTGCAACCGGGGCAACCCCATCCGCGAGGCGCGGTCACGCACCCTTGGCAAACTCAAGGAAGGCTACCGGCTCGTCTCGTCATACGGCCCTCTCCCGTAACCGCGATTTCCCTCCCGACAATTCCGCATTCTGGAACGACTCCGACCTACACAGCACCCACGAGGAGCACACACTCATGAAAGCGACATCCGCCATGCGCATCTTCCCCTTCTCCCGCAGCATCCACCTCGTCCGGGATATCCACACCAACGGCGTCCGCCACCACTGGAAGGCGGAAGCGGAACTCTACCTCCTCAAGGTCAGCACCTGGACCGGGGATGACGAGGAACCCCATCCCTCTCGGGTCACGGTCCACACCCTCGGGTGGGGCCGGTGCATCGACGGAGACCCGGTACAGGAGATGTGGCGACAGGCCGCGGAGAAGATCGAAAAGGACCACTACCACTTCCACAACGGAATCTAGGACGCCCCTCCCCCGAGGGGCGTTCCGCTTTTATGGAGCACGCACATGAACGACACCATCCTGAACTGCCTCATGGCCATCAACCTCGACGTAAACATCTGGACCGCCCGGCGCAAGCTGACCCCGGCGGACTTCGGCGGCGCGGACCTGCCGCCGGAGGAGCTTGCCTCGCTCGGCAGCAAGCGCATCTGCGATCCCGAGGAACTGAAGATCTTCGGCACGCTGAAGGCGCGCGCGGTGAACCTGCTCGACCGCCACGGCGTACGCTTTCTGGGCGGTTGGGGCGTTCCGGAGGAAAAAGCCCCCGTTCTTGTGGAAGAACTCGACCGCATTCGGGCCGAATTCCTGGCCGCCAGGGATACCTTCCTCACCCGGTACGATGACGCCGTTCGGGACTGGATAGCCCGGCACGGCGAGTGGGAGCGCATCATCGCCGACTCCACCGTCAGCGCGGACTATGTGCGCAGCCGCATGGGCTTCCGCTGGCAGGTATACCGCATCGTGCCGCCAGCCCAGAGCGATGTGGAGCCGGTGGCCCAGGGGCTCGCGGAAGAGGTGCGAGGGCTTGGCCGGACCCTGTTCGACGAGGTGGCCAAGGCCGCCACCGAGGCCTGGCACAAGTGCTACGCGGGCCGCAGCGAAGTGACCCACAAGGCGCTATCCCCCCTGCGGACCATCCACCAGAAACTGGCCGGACTCACCTTCGTGGAACCGAGGGTGGCCCCTGTGGCCGACCTCATCGGTACGGCCTTCGCCAATCTGCCCAAGCGGGGCATGATACAGGGGGCGCACCTGCTCATGTTGCAGGGGCTGGTGGCCCTGCTGCGCGATCCATCCGCTCTCATGGAGCATGGGCAGCGGATCATGGAGGGGCATCGCCCGTCCGATCTGCTGGATGCCTTGTTGCGGCAGGATGGGGACACGGGAAATGGACGGATAGCGTCCGCAGACGAACCCGAAGAAGGAGAAGACGACATGCCCGACCTTGGGGACGACCGTGCTTTGGACGCCATCCCCCGCGAGGTCATGCCCGACCCGCAACCCGTCTTGCCCAACTGCGGCCTGTGGTAGGAGGCTGGACAGGCCACGCCGCCTGATCCCACATACCCCAAGCCACGAAAGGCCCCGGAGCACCACGCTTCGGGGCCTTTTCGTATTCGGAGGACAACATGCTGGATACACGCGCCGTGATGCGCTCGCTGCCGCTGGTGGCGAGCGTACTCGGCAGGAAATACGGCGTCACCGTGACCATCGGGGGCACGGAGGCCTACACGGACGGCAGGGCGATCCACCTTCCCGCACTGCCAGTGGACGTGCCCGATACCTTCCTCGCACTGGCCCGTGGGTACATCGACCATGAGGCCGCCCACCTGCGGGATACCGACTTCACGGCGCTGAAGGCCGGGAACCTTACTCCCTTTGAGCTCCATGTCTGGAACATCATCGAGGACTGGAGGGTGGAGAACCGGCTGGTCACGGCGTTCCCCGGCTGCCGGGGGAACTTCGACTGGCTCATCAGCCATTTCTTCGGCGGCAAGGTGGCTGGCACCAGAATCGATCCTGCGGTTCTGTTCCTGAACTGGCTGCTGCTTACGGTTCGGGCGTGGGACGTGCCCGCCATCGGGAAGCGGCGCGACACCATCGCGGGCCGTCTCAACAAACTCTGTCCTGGGTTGCTTACCCGCATGACCTGCGCTGTCGAAGCGGTACGCACCTCGTGCGCATCAACAGCCGAGGCCATTGCCCATGCGCGGGCCATCGTCGCGGAACTGGGCAAGGCCACGCAAACGCCCCCACCCGCGTCAGGTACGAATCCGGACGCCAGTCAGGCCGGGGGCGACCCGGATGGTGCGCCTGGCAATGGCAACCAGCCCACGGCATCACCATGGGGACGGATACGAAACCTGTTGCACGCCCAGGAGGACGACCTTCCGCAGGAATTCGGCGCAATCCTTGGCGAGGCCCTGAAGCGTGAGGCACCCGCCAGCGACGGATTGCCCGTGAACGTGGCCACCGTCACCCACAAGGTAAGCTGGGACCTGCACTCCGACGACATCGCCGAGGCCAAACGGGCATCAACAGCCCTGCGGACGCGCCTGCATGGCCTGTTGCAGGCTGCGACCGTCAGCCGGACCCACGGGGCACGGAGTGGGAGGCTCGACCCGCGCAGGCTCCACCGGCTCGCGACGGATGACGCTCGCGTCTTCATGCGCAAGGGAACGCGCGTCGGCATCAACACCGCCGTGCATCTGCTTCTCGACTGCTCCGGGTCCATGACCCCGAGCATCAGGCTGGCCAGCACGGCCTGCCATGCCGTGGCTTCGGCCCTTGAGACCGTTGGCATCAACGTGGCCATCACCGCCTTTCCGGCCAGCCATGACCCGGCATCAACGGAACAGAAAACCGTGGGGCGTTTGGTGCGGCACGGCCAGAAGGTACATCCGAGACTGAAGGTGGCAGCCGTGGGGACCACCCCACTGGCCGAGTCCCTGTGGTGGGTGATGCAGGAAATGCTGCCTCTGCGTGAGGCTCGCAAGCTCATCCTGCTGCTGACCGATGGCGACCCCGATGCACCGACATGCGCCCTGGAAGCCATCCGGCACGCCGAACGGCTCGGCTTCGAGGTCTACGCCATCGGCATCGGTGCTGTGAACATCCTGCAGCACCTGCCGGGACGGCACCGGACGATCAACACCATGGCCGAACTTGCCCCGGCAATGTTCGGCCTGTTGCAGGGCGCGCTGGTCGGAAGGCGCGCGACATGATGCAAACACGAAAAACACCGGCAACGAGCAACGGGGAGGCACCACGCCTCCCCGTTCTCTTTCAACACCCCGACAAGGAGGTCGTATGCGCTGGATGTACCTGTGCCGGTTCTGGCCGTGGAAGAGGTGCCTTCTGCCCCCTGCGGAATGCGTCCTCTTCGCGGACTGCCCCAAGGTCCGCACCCCGAGGAGAAGAATATGGGCATAAGCTGGGGATCAATCATCGCCATAGCCATCGCGGTACTTAACGTCGTCAAGGAGAGCATCGATGACTGAGCACGAGTTCAAGGACAAGGGAATGAACAGGGCCTGGGTGTTTCTTGGCGGCTGCCTGGCCGGTGTCGCTGGCGTGTTCGCTGCTGCCATATTGTCGGAGACAGGCACCACGAAAACGAACGATTGCGAGGAAGAACCGTTGGCGCTGCCTGAAGGCCGTCCCCAAGAGGAGTAGTCCATGAAGGAGGGGGGAGACTATCATCCCCCCCACAACGGAGTAGGGGAACGCCACAGGCGCACACCCCCACCCGGACGCACTAGCCCACCATGCTGACATTACTATTTTTTTCTTTTTAACTCTCAATTTTTCACCGATTTGCGGTGTATAACCACCGAATCACCGGTGCATTTCGCGGCACAACCCCGGCGCATCGCGGTAAAAGCACCGCGCATGGCCGGGCATTTCAGAAAAAGGAAGGGTGCCCCGTATGCTGAGGCACCCGTTCAAGACGGAATCGCTTGCAAGCAGATCTACGCACCACGGTAGTAGGTGGACTTGCCGCGCCCTTCCCTTATGATGATCTCTCGGTCCGAAAGATTTCGGAGTATGCCACCAAGCTTGTCCGCCTTGAGGCCGGTCCGTGTTTCCAATTCAGACCTGGAGCTCTTCTTCTCTTTCAGCGCACTGAACACCTTTTCCTCGTCTGGCGACAGGGAGTCCATGTCGACATCCCGGGTGGGAACAACGGGGGGCTCTACGGCCCTCGGCTCGCTGCTCAACCCTTCAGACATAGGCGATTGCCCGACGTCTGCGAGGAAGCCCTCGATATGACGCCATCCACCACCTACCGGAAGGTGGTAGGTGCAGGCTGTCTGTTCAAGCTGAGGCAAAGCTTTGCATTTCTCGACGAACAGTCGGACAACAAGGCCACCGGCTCGGCAAGCCTCGTCCACCTCAGCACTTCGACCTTCCTGGCTTGCCAACTGGTCGCGCCCCTCCAGTCTAATGACGTTCTGGGACAAACTGGCGAGATCGGATGGGCCTTTGAAGTTTGTTCCATCCTTGCCGGAGTGATGAACAATGACGACAGCAACACCTGCTCGCTGCACTTCACGGACGAACTTGAACAGTCCATCGGCATTGCTCTTTGCCGCGCTCGGAGCCAACGCCAGCAGGTTGTCGATGACAAGCACATCAGCCTTCACGTTACGGAGTTGTTCGATGATTTTTTGCGAGCATGCCTCTTCCAGTATGTTCGAGCCTGGCAGGGACAACACGCGCAAATTCTGCCCCACATTCTCTCGGTCATCCGAATTCTCTTGAAGGAGTTGCTCGCAACGGGCCTTGAAGTCACCTTCTCCGGCCTCGCCATCCAGGTAGCAAACTCGGCGGGGAGACATCGCGGGGAGCCCGAAAGCTGTGCCCCCAGTTGCCAAGGCAAGTGACAACTGAATAGCGACAAAACTCTTGCCCACATTAGTGGGTGCCCAAATCAGCGTTGTGTATCGGTGCGTGATCAGGACACCCAGGGTCAAGGCGCGCACATCGCCGCGCCCCTCATCAACAATGTTGTCAAGTCTGGTGAACTCCATGGAGAAGTCGCGAACATTGCTCTCCTCCGCAGGCACGGACACAAGGCTCACGGACGCCATCCACCGCCCATAGTCCGCAGCCGGAATAGACAGATGGCACACGTCCTGAGCAAACTTTGAGGCCAATTCAATGCGGTCAAGGTACACCGCCCTCCCCCACAGCTCCTTTTCCCACGATTCAGGGGGACAAGAGGCATCAATGGCCGGCACACCGGGGGCAATGATGGGCCACGGGTAGACGCTCACGCTCGCGGCGCCTTCCCTTACGCAACGTTTCGCCCAATCTTCAGCCCCCTTCAACCCCTCGCGAGTGGAGTCGGGGATAATCACGACAGGATGCCCGGCCAGGTCTTTGTAGTGCAGGGCGTCAAATGCGGTTGCCCCCCCAAAGCATCCAGAGGCAATGATGCCTGCCCGCTCAAGCAGCCTACCCTCCCGTGCCTTCTCCCGGAAGTGCATGGCCACCCGCATATCAAGGCAGAGCAGCACGGGAGCCTTCCGATATCTCGCCATCTTCGTGCGTGAATACAGCCAGGCAGAGGCCGGAGCCGCGCCGATACGCAGTGCAGGTTCGCCGTCTCTCTCGACTCGGCTCGCGAGCACAAAAAAATCTTCATTGCCGTTGGTATAGCGGCAGACAGCCTGCTCCTTGAACCCGCTGAAGTCATGCAGATAGTCCACATCTTCGAGTTGGCAGGAGCGCCCTCGAACGTTGAGTTGCTTCGGGATATACTCCTCAATGATGCTGGTGCGCGTTGGCAGGGGGGGATGGGTATTGCTCCCAGCCGGAAACGTATGGAAGCAGTATTCCGGCTTCAAGCCGAGCAGCCCTCCCACGACCTGAGCCGCTTCGAGTGGGCCTCTATTCAGGCTTGAAGACGCCAGGGAAATGATGCTCTCATCCCCCTTGTTACTCTTGGGATTCCCGCCTCGGCGAAGCCACAAATGCCTGTCAACTTCAATGCCAAGCGCCATAAGCAGGCGCTCGCGACGGTCAGCGGCGAGCCTTGCAAATTCCCACTCGACCAGCGAACTGAATACTTCCGCATTTGAATCCGACGTGAGGGCCGACGGCAGATTCGAGCCGTCAATCTCGGCCAGCACCTGTCTTACCTTGGGTGATATTTCAGGAAAGTCATGGCCCGCATTTGTCTGATAGCTCGCTTGGTTATATGACAGGCGAGGGACTGGTGAGGTCCTGGGCCGCGCCCATGGGGCCTCCCGTTGCCACCTCGGGGGGGAGTTGGGCTGGGGTAACGAAGTGGCCCCTGTGGGAATGACGTCAATGACAGGCGACTTGTAATGCCCCCCTTAAATCAAGCGGCCTTTAAGGGAGAATTCCGCCAGGTTTTGTTTGCCTGCTGATGGACGCCTTGCGGAGTCTTCCAGCCAAGCGCCGAATGCAGGTATGTGGTGTTGAAGTTTTCTATCCAGTCAGAGAGGGCGCGGTCGAGGTGTTCCAGGCTACGCCATTCGTGCAGCCAGAAGAGCTCTTCCTTGATCGTACGCATTGTCCGCTCGGTATCCGCGTTCCCTTTGGGATTGTTGTAGCTGGTAAACGCCTGCGTGATGCCGAGAGTCGCGCAGTCGCGCATAAAAGCCGTTCCTGTCGGTTGGCAGCCGTTGTCGCTCATCAGGCTCAGGCCGTGCCCCCGGACGCCTCCGGGAAAGTGCGTCTGGATAGCCGTATCCAGAGCTTGCAGCCACTCATGGCTCCGGCTCCGGTAGTCGGCATGGTGGCCCACGATCTTCTTGGAAAACCAGTCCACCACCAGCACGATATACACCCAGCCGCCTTCCGTCATGACCTTGGTCATGTCGATGCCCCACCACTGACACGGGCGGACGGGGCGCGGCTTGCTTCCGGAAGGGGTGCGCTTTGCCCGCAAGGCTGCGCGCTTCACCCCAAGGCCATGCAGACGCATCAGGCGTGCCACTCGTTTGACGTTGATGATCAGGCCGTTTTTATACCGAAGGGTGGCCCATACGCGGCGATAGCCCCAAAAGGGATGTTCCATTTTCAGGGACTCGATCAACGGCAAGAGTTCGGCATCGCGCTGAAGCTGGGCCTGGCCGGATCGGCGCTTGCCGCTTACCAGTCGTTTTTTTTTAACTCCAGCGTCAGTTCGCCAACGGCTTGCTTGAGTTTTTGGTTCTCTGTCGCAAGGCGTTCTTCTCGTCGGTTAGTGGCGCCCACCTCAAAAGCCAGGGCGGCATTGGCCAACAACGTGTCGCGCCAGCGGTAATACATACCCTGAGTGATTTGATACTCACTGCAAATGCTTGCCACAGAGCGACCCTGCAATCCCTCAAGCACAATGCGGGCCTTGCTTTTGCTGTCCCAGACTCGGCGTTTCATGCTTCCTCCAAGGATGGAAGAAAACTACCTTAACAGAGCCACCTTGTTAATGGGGGGCAGTATAGACTCACCATGTAAAGCTGGCTCCCCAAGCATGCAGGAACTAGTTACCGGTTGCCTCGTTTTGCACGCAGTTTCTATCATTTTTTCAATGCTCAACTCTTTCATAAGAACTCCTTTGCATGGGCAGGGAGGTATCCCCCCCAGCCCATGCGATCTATCGCTTTGGGATGATTGTGACGTCCAAACGCGTCAGCGAAACCTGGATCTCTTCGACCTTCGCAAGTGACTCGGGCGATGCCTCAAGGACTTCCTTGACACGCGCGGCAAGGACATTGAGATCGACTTTGGGAATCTTAGGAACTTGTGGTTCTTCTTTCGGATGCATATGAACCTCTCATGAGTTGGAGATTGAGTAGCTCCAGCCACCGCGTTGAATATCAGCGCGGGGCACTGAACTACGAAAAGTCGATTCTGTGCGCCTGCATGAAGCTGGCAATGTCTATTGTCGAGTAGCGAACCGCTCGACCGACCTTCGTGTAGGGGAGTCCCTTTCTTCGCAGGCGATGCCCACGCAGCGTGTGGACGCTCAAGCCTGTCAATTGTGCTGCGGTTTTTTCCGATACCCACTGGGTGTCCGAGGCCTCTGTGCGTTCAACGCCACCAATGCTCATGGCAATCCTCCTGAACCAAAGCTCTTTTTCTTAAATGGGCTGCTTTGCGCACCCAACAGATCAGTAGAAACCAAATTCCTCGAAAAATGTCATGGGCACCAAGTTTCGAACTTTGGTGCCCACAAGGGTTGTCCTTCACGGCTCACGACCGAATGGGTAAAAAGCAGAAGGCCCCCCAGTTCGGGAGGCCTCCTAACAGATGCGTATGGTGACAGGGTGGCCCCTGGTTTTGCTACTGCGAGATTTCGATTAGCCATCCCAAGGTTGGAAATAGGGTTGGAAAAACAAAAAGGCTCTTACGGATGTTCTCCGTAAGAGCCTTGATTTTATGGTTGCGGGGGCCGGATTTGAACCGACGACCTTCGGGTTATGAGCCCGACGAGCTACCGAGCTGCTCCACCCCGCGTCACCTGCGGAATTCGGGTCCGGCGGCGTAGGCAAGGCCTTTCCGTCGGGGCGTTAGAAGTATGCCCGTCACCCCCCGGTGTCAACAAGAAATCTGAAAAAGACTGTCGATGTGCGACAACGCGTTTGTATCACAGGATAAAAATCTTCACAAAGGCCTGCCGCCAGCGCCAGCATGTCGGCGCAATCGCCGGTTCGGTCGTTAGCGCCCGGTAGCCCTCGTCTTTGCGCCGGTCATTACCTGCCTATTTGGCACAACGGACACGACTGGCCTGCCTACCCCCGCAGCACCTTCAGATCCGCCGTCAGCGGGCCATCCTCCGGGGCGGTCACCACGGCGTATCCGCCCGCGCCCAGCGCGCCGGGGTTCACCACCACGGTGCGCCCGATGTGGTCCACCGCCCGCGATTCGTGGATATGCCCGCACAGGCACACGTCCGGCTGCACAACCTCGATGAACGCCCGCACCGCCGGGCTGCCCACGTGCGCGCCGTTACCCAGCCTGTCGCACAGACTGTCTTCAGGAGGGGTATGCACGGCAAACACCAACCGGGGCCAGCGGCCCGCCTCTGCCCGCAGTGCGTCCAGCCATTCTGCCAGCCGCGCTTCCGGCACCTCGCTGGGCGTGCCGAAGGGGGTGGGCGTGGAATAGCCCGCGCCCAGCAGGCCCACGCCGGGGGCCAGTTCGCGCGCGGCACGGTGGATGTTCCAGCCGCGCCCGTCCAGCCAGTCGGTCACCTCGGCCTTGTCCATGTTGCCGATCTGGGCGTGGATGGCCGGGTTGTGCGCGGCAATGGCCGTCAGCACGCGCTCGGCCTGGCGCACGCCGCCCACCACGGTGATGTCGCCAGTAATGATCACGCCCGCCGCCCCGGACAGGCCGGGAATATCGGCGATGGGCGAAACGTCGTCGTGGATGTCGCCGAATGCTATCCAGTAGGGTGCGCTTTGCATGCGGTGCCTTCCTTGTTAGATTGCGCGACGGGGAGTGAGCTGTGGAGCACGGGTACCGCCCGATGGCTATGGGGTACCGCCCGATGGCTATGGGGTACCGCCCGATGGCTATGGGGTACCGCCCGCGCCCGTACTCTACACCACGCACCCGCCACCTGACAAAACACCCTGCGGGGCGTTTCGACGGCAATTGCGGCCCCCCTCCACGCCGCGCCCGCGACGGATGCGGAAGCCCGACAGTGAAAGGCCAGTGGCCGCCGGACCTCTCCACGGCAGCTTCAGGATTCCTCGGTCCCCGGTTCCACCACTTCAGGCGGCACACACCCGAAACCTGCTCCGGCACACACATGACGCACTCCAACCCGCCAGACCCCGAAGCCCGGCAGGCCTTACGCCGCGCCATGCTGGCCCGTCGCGCCGCGCTGCCCCCCGAAGAGGCCGCCCGACTGGGCCATGCCGCGCAGGAAGCCCTGCTGGCATCGCCCGCGTGGCAGGCCGCCCGGCAGGTACTGCTGTACGTGGCCGTGCGCAACGAGACCGCCACCGCCCGCCTGCTGGATGCCGCCTGGGCGGACGGCAAGCAGGTGCTGCTGCCGCGCTGCGTGACGTCTGCGCCCGCGTCCCCCGCATCCTCCACAACCGGCCCCGCATCCTCCACAACCGGCCCCGCATCCTCCGCAACTGGCCCCGCATCCTCCGCAACTGGCGCCACCACCCCCGCCGCCAACTGCGACAACGAAATGTGCCTGGCCCCCTGCGCCTGCGCGGCGGACCTCAAGCCCGGCCGCTACGGCATCGCGGAACCGGACCCCGCCCGCTGCCCGGCCATCGACATGGATGCCGCGCCCGGTTCCGCGTCCTCCTTCGCGCCCGACCTTGCCGTCATCCCCGGCGTGGCCTTTGACCTACAGGGCAACCGCCTTGGCCACGGCGCAGGCTACTACGACCGCTTCCTGGCCCACCCGGCCATGGCCCGCACCGCGCTGGTGGGGCTGGCCTATGCCTTTCAGATCGTACCGGCGCTGCCCGTGGCCCCATGGGACCGCCCCGTCCACGCACTGTGCACCGAGGAGGGACTGACATGGCTGTAACCACCCCGTCGCTGGCCTTTCCGCCGCTTTCCCGTTCCGGCTCCGCCGCCACCCCCCCCATCATCCCGGATGACGTCACCCCGCAGTGCATCCGTTTCGCCTTTCCCGGCGTGCCGGGGGTGCGTTGCGCCTTCCAGACCCGGCGCGGCGGCATCTCCGACGGCCCTTGGGCCGGGGGCAACATTTCCTACGAGGTGGGCGACGACTCCGCCGCCGTAGCCGCCAACCGCGCCGCGCTGGCCGCCAGTCTGGACCTGCCCGAATGGGTGGAGGCCAGGCAGGTGCATGGCGATGCCATGCTCATGGATCCGGAACCGGTGCAACTGGCCGCCGCGCTGGCCGCAACCCCGGTGACCCAGGCCGACGGCCTTGCCACCGCGCGCCCCGGCGTGGGGCTGGTGATCAAGACGGCGGACTGCCAGCCCATTCTGCTGGCGCATGAAAGCGGCAGGTACGTGGCCGCGCTGCACGCCGGATGGCGGGGCAACCGCATCGGCTCCCCGCAGTCGGGCGTACGCGCCTTTTGCGAACGCTACGGCTTTCCCCCGCAAGAGGTGCTGGCCGTGCGCGGCCCCAGCCTTGGCCCGGCGGCGGCGGAATTCGTCAACTTCGCCACGGAATGGGGGCAGGACTTCGCCCGCTGGTTCCGCACGGCCAGCCGCACCATGGACCTGTGGACGCTGACCCGCCACCAGCTTGCCGAGGCGGGCCTGCTGCCGGAGCGCATCTACGGGCTGGACCTGTGCACACACACCCTGGCCGACGACTTCTTCTCCTACCGCCGCGCCGCCACCACCGGGCGGCAGGCGTCCATCATCTGGATGGAGGGGTAATCGGCCCGGACCCGCCGGTCGCCGCACCACCACCGCATGCGCATCCTGCTTGCCGACAATCACGACAGCTTCACGCGCAACCTCGAACATCTGCTGGTGGCTGCCACCGGCTGCGTGCCCACTGTCGTGCCAGTAAATCGGCTGGACGAAGTCACGGGCGACTGGCCACATGCGCCGGGCGACCCGACCCTCGCAGGCCCCACCACCCGTTGGGACCTGCTGGTGATCTCGCCCGGCCCCGGCACGCCGGAAGAATATCCGCAGTACGGGCCGCTGCTGGGCGGTAAGAGCACGCGGATGCGCGGTCCGCACGCAGCGGATGGAGGGGCAGAGGCCCGCCTGCCCGCCGAGAGGACCACAGCCTTGCCATCCAGAACGGCGGCAACCCCGTCCTCAGACCAGGCCTCAGCCGCGCCCGCCGCCACGGCGTCTCCCCCCTGTGCCCAACCCCGCCCCGTACCGGTGCCCGTGCTGGGCATCTGCCTTGGCCTGCAGATCATCAACGCCCATTTCGGCGGGGTCACCGCGCCGCTGCCAGGCTGCGTGCACGGCAAGCCGGACACGCTGCACTACGCCGGGCAGGCCCGCACCGTGGCCCGCTACCATTCGCTGCACCTGTCCGTCATGGGCGCGGGCATGCGTGTACTGGCCCGCAACGGGCAGGGGGTGGTCATGGCCGCCCGCCACCACAGCCTGCCCCTGCTGGGCTACCAGTTTCACCCAGAATCGTTCCTCACCCCGGACGGGGTGTGGTGGATACGCCATGCGCTGCACGCTCTCGGCCTGCGCTGACGCCGACGCCTTCGCGTCCTTTGCCCTGTCCTGCGCCCGGCAGGGAGCGGACCTGCTGCTGTGCCACCCGGACCCTTGCCACGTCGATGCAGACCATGCGGATACGGGCCGCGCGGATTCCGGCGCGGGGGATGCCCGGAGCGCGGAGGCCACCGCTTCCGGCCTGCCTTCCGGCTTCACTAGCGCCCCCGACGCCCCGCACGTGCACACCGCCATGCCCCCCGGCTGGACGGTGTGGCCCGGCGGCGAGGGCGAAGGCCCGTGCTGCCTTGTCGGCATCGCCCCGCGCGAGGAACTGTGCCTGGGCGATCCCTCGCCCACTTGCGCGTCCGGTTCCACATCCGGCCTCATATCCGGCCCCATATCCGGTTCCACATCCCGCCCCGCGCACCCCCGCCACGCCATCTCACCGGATCACGAACCCGGTCCGCACACCGACGCCGCGCTGGCCGCCTTCCTTGGCTTGCAGGCTCCGTTCGGTGCAGATCCCTCCGGGCCACCGCGCGATGCCGCCCCCCACCTCTGGCAGCCCGCCCGAGCCGACCACGACATAGCCCTCGGCTTTCTGGCCTACACCTACGGCCTGCCGCGCTTCGGCATCCGCAGCGCAAAACCCCGCGTGCTGCCCCACGCCCTGCTGCGCCGCTACCACGCCGTGGCCCGCTGGAACCCTGCCACGGGCGCGCTGTCCCTGTCCGTCCACCCGGATGCCCCGCCGGATCTGGCCGCCCGCTGCGCCCGTTTGCTGACGGACGCCCCCGTGCCCGCCCTTACCACTCCCGGCGGCTGCGCGACCTTCACCTCCCCCGGCGGCTGCGCCGTCTTTACCCCCCTGGCCGGCTGCGCCGCCCTGCCCCCCTCGCTGGACCGCGCCGGGTACACGGCGGGCGTGCGCGAGGTGCTGCGCCGCATCCGCGCGGGTGATACCTACCAGTGCAACCTGTCCACCCGCTTCGGCCTGCACGCGCCGGGGCTGGACCCGGCGGCCCTGTCGCTGCACCTGTGGCGCACCCGCCCCGCGCCTTTCCACGGCTTGTTCCGCATCGGCGGTCGCCACGTGGTTTCCGCCTCGCCGGAGCGGTTCCTGCGCGTGGATGCGCCGGGCGGCGGCCCGGCCCGCGTGCTGTCGCAGCCCATCAAGGGCACTCTGGCCTTCGGCCCCGGTACGCCGCATCCGGTCTGGCACCCCGGCCTGCCGGGCCTGCTGGCCGCCACCCCCAAGGAACGCGCCGAACTGTCCATGATCGTGGACCTTGTGCGCAACGACATTTCCGCCGACTGCACCCACGGCAGCGTGGCCGTGGCCCGGCACTGCGCCACCTTTCGCGTGGGCGGCGCGGGCAGCGGCCTCGTGCAGATGCATTCCGACGTCACCGGCACCCTGCGGCCCGACCGCACCTGTCTGGACCTCTTGCTGTCCGCCTTTCCAGGCGGCTCGGTGACCGGCTGCCCCAAGCGGCGCACGCTGGCCATCATCGAGGCCGGTGAACCCCACAACCGAGAGGTTTATTGCGGCAGCCTGCTGGCCATCGCCGACGCCCGCACCATGGACTGTTCCATCGCCATCCGCACCGGCTGGCACGACGCGGCCACGGGCAGCTTCGAACATTGCGCGGGCAGCGGCATCGTCGTGGACTCGGACCCGGAAAGCGAATACGAAGAAACATGGGCCAAGGCAGCCAACTTTCGGGAGGTATGCGCATGATCCACTGGCGGGCTGGCGCGCTGCACGAGGGCGGGGTACGGCTGGACATCGGCAGTCCGGCCTTCCGATATGGGGCCGGGTTCTTCGAGACCATCCTGTGGAACGGGCACGGTCCCAGCCGTCTGGACGCGCATCTGGCGCGCTTGCAGGCCAGTCTGGAGTATTTCGGCCTGCTGGCCGAACCTGTGGACTACCCGGCGGTCATCGCCGAGGTGGTGCGCGCCAACGGCCTTGCCGAACGGCTGGCGCGGGTGAACATCATCGTTCCGCTGGAGGACGAGGACGCGGCCATGGCCCCGCTGGTCACCGCCGCCCCTTACGACCCGCCCGCGCCCGACCGCACCTACAGCCTGCGCCTGGCCCCGCCCGCAACGCCAGGATCGCTGGCCCTGCACAAGTCCATGAACTACATGCTCTGCTACCTGGAACGCAGGGCCGCCCGCGCCCTGGGCCAGGACGACGCCGTGCTCACCCAGCCAGGCGGCGTCGTGACAGAGGCCACCACCGCCGCATTATTGTTCGGCGACGGCGACTGCTTCTGCACCCCCACTGGCGGCTGCCGCCTGCCCAGCACCACGCTGGCCGCCGTGCGCGATCTGCTGCCCGTGCGCGACTGCACCGTGCGCGCCGGAGAATTGCGCGCCTTTCGCCACGCCTACCTGCTGAACTCGCTGCAAGGCATGCGCCCGGTCACGGTCATCGGTTCGCATGCCTTCACGCCCGATTTCGCCACCAGCGAACGGTGCAATTCCGTATTGCTGGGGAAATGAAGGAAGGGGCGGTCGGAAACAGCCACCTGAAAGAGCACAGTCCGCAGCGATCTACTTTTTTCTGGAATCAAACCCGAACAGGCGGCCGCGCACCACGGCCTCGCGGCCATGGCGGTCGCGCAGGGCGTCCAGCGCGGCGTCCAGTTTCTTGCGGCGGTTCTCGTCCGGCGGGGGGGAGGATTCGGCGGGAATTGCGACGGCGGGGGCATTCTGCCCGACTGGTCTGTGTGGCCCACCCGACTCGTTCAATCCCTCCAACGCATCTGGCCCGTCCTGTTCATCATGCTCTGCGGATACGCCCACGGAACGCGCAGTGCCCGCTCCCCACGCCACGGCGTTACCGCCAGCCCCCCTGTCTGTCGTTCCCCGACCCGCCCCGTCCTCGCAAGCCCCCTTCCCGCCCTTGCCCCTGCCGGGAATTTCCAGCGGCAGGGTGAGCTGGCGCGGCCCGTGGTGCGCCGGGCCGAAGTTGGATACCCCCACCCCGATCAGCCGCACCTTGTCCGCCAGGGTCAGGGCGTCCAGCAACCGGCAGGCCTCATCAAAAATCGTCTCTGTGGACGCCGTGGGCTCCGGCAAGCTGTGGCTGCGGGATATGGACCGGAAGTCCGCGTACTTCACCTTCAGCGTGATGGTGCGGCCCGCCAGCCGCTGCCGCCGCAACGATGTCCCCACCCGTTCGGCCTGGGCCAGCAGCCAGCGCCGCAGCACGGCGCGGTCGGCGGTGTCCTCGGCAAAGGTGTTCTCGGCGCTTTCCGACTTGGGTTCGGAATACGGCTCCACCTCACGCGGGTCCACGCCGCTGGCCCGCTCGTGCAGGTGCACGCCCCCCTTGCCGAAGCGCCGTTCCCAGAATTCGCGCGAATAGCGCAGCACGTCGCCCGCGCTGCGCACTCCCAACTGGTCCAAGGCGTCCAATGACCGCTTGCCCACCCCCGGTATGCGGCCCACGGGCAGGGTGCGCAGAAATTCCGCTACGTCTTCCGGGTACAGGATGAACAGGCCGTTCGGCTTGTTCATGTCCGAGGCGATCTTGGCCAGGAATTTCACCGGGGCCGCGCCCACGGAACAGGTCAGCCCGCCGGTCACGTCCAGCACGCGGGCCTTCACCGCCATGCCCATGTTCTCCACCGGGCCGAACAGCCGTTCCAGCCCCGTGGCGTCCAGATAGGCCTCGTCCACCGATGCCGGTTCCACCAGCGGCGAAAATTCGCGCAGCGCGTCCATGATGCGGTGCGAAAGCTCGGCGTAGCGGCGCATGCGCCCCGGCACCACGATCAGCTGCGGGCACAGCCGCAGCGCCGTGCTCATGGGCAGCGCGGAACGCACGCCAAAGCGCCGCGCCTCGTACGACGCGGCGGAAACGACCCCCCGGTGCGAGCCGCCCACGGCCACCGGCTTGCCCCGCAGGGAAGGGTCGTCCATCTGCTCCACGGACGCGAAAAAGGCGTCCATGTCGATATGCATGATCCAGCGTTGCGCCATGCCCATGTTCTAGCAGAGGGGCGACGGGGCCGGAAGCGGGGCGCGGGTGTCGGGACCGTCAGGGTGCGCTCCACAGGCAGTCTCGCCCACACGGAAAGTCTAACCCAATGACCAGTCTGATCCGGCCCGGCACTCCACACGGGGCTGGCCGCCCTTTGCGGCGCGGGTACGGTGACGGCCCGCCGTCCGCCGTGCTAGACAGGGTGGGTGCCGTTGCCGCACGGGCATTTCGCCATCCGCACGACCATCCTGCGGCCACCATCTGCGGGCTACCCTGCTGACGGGCACCCCGCATCCGCCCCGAAAACAGCAGGACGCGCGCCACACAAACGCAATTTCCGCTTCCCGCAGCACCCCCAACCCACGGTCACCCATGCCAGCGTTCCGCTTCGTCCATGCCGCAGACCTGCACCTAGACGCCGCTTTCGCGGGCGTCTCGCGCGACCTTTCCCCCCGCCTGGCCGACCGGCTGCACCGCGCCACCTTCACCGCGTGGGAGCGGCTGGTGGAACTGTGCCTTGCCGAACGGCCCGACGCCCTGCTCATCGCGGGCGACGTGCACAACCACGAGGACGGCAGCCTGCGGGCCCAGGTGGCCCTGCGCGACGGGTGTTCCCGCCTGACGGATGCGGGGGTGCGGGTGTTCATCGCCCACGGCAACCACGACCCGCTCACCTCGCGGGTGCACTCGCTGCACTGGCCGGACGGGGTCACCGTGTTCGGGCCGCAGGTGGAATCGCACGCCGTGACCCGCGAGGGGCGCGTGGTGGCCGTGGTGCACGGCATCAGCCACGAAACCGACCGCGAAGGCCGCAACCTGGCCAAGCGCTTTACCCGTTCCGCCACGGTTCAGGGCACGGTTCACGGTATGGTTCAGGACATGGACGTGCCCCCCGGCGTGCCGCAGATCGGCGTGCTGCACTGCAACGTGGGCACAACGCCCGGCACGCGCGACGCGGGCCGCTACGCCCCCTGCACCCTGGACGACCTGACCGCCACGGGGCTGGACTACTGGGCGCTGGGGCACATCCACCTGCCGCAGGTGCTGCGCACGCGGCCCCACGTGGTCTACCCCGGCTCCACGCAGGGGCTGCACATCAACGAGGACGGTCCGCGCGGCTGCCAACTGGTCACCGTGCACGACGACGGCGAGGTGGAACTGGAGTTTCGCCCCCTGGCCCCGGTGCGCTGGCAGGTGGTGGAGGTGGCCATAGGGACGAATGGAAACGGCGGCGCTAATGTATCTGGCGGTGACGGCGCGAACGGGGACAATGGCCCCGATGGCACGGGCACGCCCAACGGCGCGGCCTCGCTGGAAGCCCTGCATGGCCGCATCATGGAGGCCATGGAACAGGCCGCCGAAGGTAATGCGACGCCCGGCCCGTCTGGCCTGTCTGGCCTGTCTGGCCCGTCTGGCCCGTCTGGCCCGTCTGGCCGGTCTGGCCTGTCTGGCACTCCCGGCTTCCCTGTGGAGGCCACCCTGTGCCGGGTGATCCTGCACGGGCGCGGCCCGCTGGACCGTCACCTGCGCCGCCCCGGCGCGGTGGAAGGGCTGCTGGAGATGTTGCGCGAGGCCGGGGCCTCGCTGGATCCCCTTGTCTGGGTCAAGGACATCGAACTGCACACCCGGCCCGACGTGGACATGGACGCGCTGCGCCGCCGCGACGACCTGCTGGGCGAGGTGCTGCGCGTGGCCGCCGCCGCACGGGGCCTGCCGGAACCGCCTGCGGGCGATGCCCCCGCCTGCCCTGCGGGCACCGCAGACGCGGTATCGCCTGACACCCCATCCGACGGCGCGCCCCCCGGCACCCCGGCACCGGACAGTTCCCAGCAGCCAGACCCCGCCGCCCTGCGCGCCCTGGCCGCCGCCGTGCTCGCCCCGCTGTACGACGGCCCGCGCGGCCGCCGCTTCCTCGGCCCGTCCGACGCCCTGTCACCCGAAGATCTGGCCGCCCTGCTGGACGACGCCGAACGCATCTGCTGCGACATGCTGGAGGTCGACTGATGTATATCCAGCGCGCGCACATCGACGGCTTTGGCGTTCTGACGGGCCAGACCATCCAGCAGTTGCCGCCGGGGCTGTCCATCTTCCTCGGCAGCAACGAGGCGGGCAAATCCACCTGCCTCGACTTCTTCCGGGCCATGCTGGCGGGCTACCCGCGCAGCCGCGCCGCGCACCGCGTGCCCCTTTCGGGCCGCGCGGCGGATGCGGGCGGCACGCTGACCCTGCACACCGACCGGTGCGGCGTGGTGCGGCTAACCCGCCGCCCCGGCGCGCACGGCGGCACGCTGACCTTTACCGATGCCAACGGAACGCCGCTGGACGCAGAACTGGCCGCGGCCCTGCTGCACGGGGTGACGCCCGACCTCTACCGCAACATCTACGGGTTCAGCCTTTCGGAATTGCAGGAATTTTCCTCGCTCTCGGCGGAAGGCGCGCGCAACGTGCTGCTGGGGGCGGGGGCAGGGCAGGGGCTGCGTCCGCCCAGCCAGTTGCTGGATGATCTTTCGGGCCGCATGGGCGCGCTGTACCTGCCAGAGGGGCGCAAGCCGCCGCTCAACGAGGCGCTGAAGGAACTGGAAACCCTGCGCGCCAGCCTGCGCGCACACGAGCGGGATACCGCCCGCTACGACGCCCTGTCCGCCCAACTGGACGATTTGTCCGCCCGGCTGGCCGGGGTGCGCGCCGACCGTGCCGGACGCGAGGCCGAACACCGCACGCTGGAACGCCGCCTGGGCGTATGGCGGCAATGGCAGGAACTGGTGGCGGTGGAAGGGCAACTGGCCCGGCTCGACATGGTGGTGGAGCGCTTTCCCCAGGACGGCAAGGCCCGCTTCGAACAGGAGCGCGAACGCGCCACCGAACGGGCGCTGCGGGCACAGAGGCTGCGCGGGCAGCTGGCCACGCTGGAAGCGACGCTGGCGCAGCACACGCCCGACGCCCGGTTGCTGGCCGCCGCGCCTGAACTGCGCACCTTGCTGGAACGCAAGTCCAGCTACCGCAATGCCCGCGCCGCCCTGCCCGCCCTGCTGGCCGACCTGGAACGCAACCACGCCGACCGCGAGCGGCTGCTGGCCGCCCTTGGGGCGGACTGGACCCCGGAGCGGGTGTGCTCCTTCGACCGCTCGCTGTTCACGCGCGAGGCCATTGCCACGCACGAGGCCGCCCTGGATGCCGCCAACGCCGACCTGCGCCAGGCCCGCGCCGAGCATGACCGCCGCGCCGCAGAGCACGAAGCCGCCCGCCACGCGGCGGAACTGGCGCATGTCCAGGTCCGGACACGGGCCGACGCGCTGGGCGTGGACCCCGCAGCCGCGCCGGATGCGGACCAGGCCGAACGGCTGCGCACCCTGCGCACGCAGGCCGGGGCCGCGCTGGCGGAACTGCCGGGGCTGCGCGCCGAACTGGGCGTGCAGGCCGCCGCGCTGGCCCGATCGCTGACGGACATTTCCCCCGGCTGGACCCCGGACACCCTGCGCGGCTTCGACACCTCGCCCCGCGCCCGCGAGACACTGACCGCCCGCGCCCGCACCGTCACCGACGCAGCCGACGCCACGCGCGAGGCCAACCGGCGGGCCGACGAACTGGCCGCGCAACTGGACGACCTTTCCGCCCGGCGCGACCAGGCCATCGTGGCCGCACGGGCCATCGCCGCGCCCGACCGTGAGGAACTGGACCGCCGGGCAGACGCCGTGCGCCGCCTGCGTCAGGTGGTCACCGGGCTTGCATTGGAGGCGGAACGCACGACCGAAGCCGCCCGTGCCGAACGGGACCACGCCGCCAACGCGCCCGTGGTCCGCAAGTCACTGGCGTTGCTGTCCCTTGGCGGCGGGCTGCTGGCGGCGGGCACGCTTGCCGCCGGGCTGCTGCTGGCGGCGGCGCGGGGCATGCTGGACATTTCCGCCACGTCCCCACTGATCGGACTGACCGGGCTGGTCGGGCTGGCCCCCTTCGCGACCATGGGCCATGCGCCCGTGTACCTGTGCGCGGTGATTGCGCTGTGCGGCCTTGCGTTGCTGGCAACGGGCTGGCCCCGACGCGATGCGGCGGAACAGACCGCCCATGCGACCCGCACCGCCCAACTCGCCGCGCGGCATCAGGAACTGGCCGAACGCCGTGACGCGTTGCGCGCCGACGTCGCTCGCTTGCTGCGCGAGGCGGGAATATCCGATGCCGATGCATCCCCAGACGGATCTGGCCCTGACGGTTCTGCCCCTGACGTATCTGGCCTTGCCGACCGCGTGGACATGGCGGAACGCGCGCTGGAGCGCGCCCGCGACGAACGCGCCCGACGCGACAGGGCCGATGCAGAGGCGACGGCCCGCGAGGCAGACTGCGCCACGGTGCGCACCCGGCACCTGCAAGCCCTGCACGCCCGCGAGACGGCGGAAGCGGCCCTGCAGCAGGCCCGCGCGGACTGGGCCGCGCACTGTGCATCGCTCGACCTCCCGGAATCCTTCGCCCCCGAAGCGACCCTTGGCCTGTTCGACCGGGTGGAGGCCTGTGTGGCACGCGCGGCGCAGGCCGACGCGCAGGCAGCCCGCGTGGCGGCCCTTGCGGCGCAGGTTACCGCGCTGGCAGATGCGGCCCGCGTTGTGCCCGCCCTGGCCCCGCTGTGCCCCAATGTGGCGGACGGCCAGCAAATGACCGACGAGGCTGCCGCCGCCCTGCTGGCCGGGGTGGACCGCCTGCTGGCGGACCTGCGCGCCGCCGAGGCCCTGCGGCAGGAGCGCGAACGGGCGCTGGCGGAACTGGCCGCCCGGCGCGAACGGGAACAGCAGGCCCTTGCCGCCGTGCAGGCCGCCGACGCAGCGCTGCATGCCGCAACGGACGCGGCTGGCACTGCCACGGACGCATGGCGCGCATGGCTGGCGGAACGCGGCCTGTCCCCGGACCTGACACCGGCCACCGCCCGCGACGCCCTTACGGTCATGGACGACTGGTTGCGCCTGGACAACGAGGCCGCCGGTCTGGCCGCCCGCCGCGCCGCGCTGGACGCGGAACTGGCCGCGCTGGAAACCCCGCTGGTCCGCATTGTCGCAGACTGCGCCAGCGCCCTGCCCGATACAGCCCTCGGGGATGATCCCGTGGCAACGCTTGACGCGCTGGCCACCGCCGCCCAAGCCGCCGGAACCATGGCCGCCGAGCGGGACAGGCTGGTCGCCCGCCACGCGGAACTGCTGGCGGAACTGCACGAGGCGGAGGCCGCCCATGCCGCCGCCAGGACCGCCGTGGACGAGCTTTTGGCTGCCGGTGACGCCATCGACGGCGAAGACTTCCTGCGCCGTGCCGCGTCCTATGCAGAGAGACAGGAACTGCTGCGCCGCAAGGGTGATCTGGTTGACCATCTTACCGCCGCCCTGCCGGAAATTGCCACGGGCACCATCGCCCCGGACGACCTGGCCGACGAGCCTGGCGGCGCACCCGCCAGCCCTCAGGCAGACCCGCTGGCCGCGCTGCGCGCCGAGCTGGCCAGTGCCGACCGCGAGGCCATGCAGGCCCGCTGCGACGAACTGGCCGCGGAACTTGCCGCGCTGGCCGCGCAGGAGGCGGAACTGGTGGACAAGGCCGCCGCATTACGCGTACAGCGCGAACAGGCGGCCTCCGCCGACGACGTGGCCGCCCTGCGCAGGCAGGAAGCAGCCCTGCTGGAATCGGCCCGCCAGATGGCCCTGGAATGGAGCCGCAACGCCCTGGCCCGCCACCTTATCGACACGGCGCGGCGGCGCTTCGAGCGGGAGCGCCAGCCCCATGTCATCCGCGAGGCGGCGGCCATCTTCCGGGCCATTACCGGGGGGCGCTGGCAGTCCATCGCCGCATCGCTGGAAGACGGTGTGCCCCGCGCCGTACCCGCCGACGGCGAACCCATGCCGCACGAACACCTCAGCCGGGGCACCCGCGAACAGCTGTACCTGGCCCTGCGCCTGGGCTACGTGCGCACCCACGCCCTGCACGCCGAGCCGCTGCCGCTGATCATGGACGACATCCTGGTCAACTTCGATCCGGAACGCGCGGCGCGCACCGCCACTGCCCTGGCAGAACTGTGCGCCCAGCGCATCGGACGGGACGGCGTGGCCCCTGATGATGCCTCAAGCGATGCCTCAAGCGATGCCCCGAGTGATGCCACCCTCCTTGCGGGCGGCAAACCGCACCAGATACTGTTCTTCACCTGCCATCCGCACACCGTGGACATGCTGCGCACGGCAGCGCCCGATGCCGCCCTGTTCACCGTGGAACGCGGCACCATAACCGCCGCCTGAAACCCCGGCGCGACATGAGCCGCGCCGTTTCACCGCCCGATGCACCAACATGCCGCAAGCCCCGCGGACTTCCCCGGCCCACGGGTTGACGCAGCCCGGATACCTTGCCATAGCATGGGGAATATCCCCCATCAAATCATGGGGGCTACCACCCATGCCCCGCCGGAGTCATCGCCAGCTTTCCCCCTGCGCAGCATTGCCACCACAGGAGGCCCGCCGCATGACCAGATCGTCCCACGCCACGCCACCGCCAGCCCCGGCTGCAAATCCTGCCCCGGTCCCCAACGCCCGCGCCGCCAATTCCGTTCACGTTGACGACGCCGCCCGCGCCGACGACTCCGCCAGGCATTCCGCCACCTGCCGCGCGCCCGTGCCAGCAGACGGCGCCGGGGTGCGCAACGTGGTGATCATGGGCGCCGCCGGGCGCGACTTTCACAACTTCAACGTGCTGCTGCGCAACGACCCCGCCGTGCACGTGGTGGCCTTCACCGCCGCCCAGATTCCGGACATCGACGGCCGCTGCTACCCGGCGGCCCTGGCGGGGGCGCGCTATCCGGACGGGGTACCCATCCTGGCCGAGCGCGAGTTGACGGCCCTGTGCCGCGACAACAACGTGCACGAGGTGATCTTTTCGTACAGCGACGTATCGCACGAAACGGTCATGCACGCCGCCTCGCTGACCCTGGCCGCCGGGGCCGACTTTCGTCTGCTGTCTCCCGCCGCAACCATGTTGCGGGCGGACAAGCCCGTGGTGGCCGTTACCGCCGTGCGCACCGGCTGCGGCAAATCACCGGTCACCCGACACCTGTGCGCGGCCTTTCTGGCACGGGGCATCCGCCCGGTGGTGGTGCGCCACCCCATGCCCTACGGTGACCTGGAACGGCAGGCGGTGCAGCGCTTCGCCAGCCACGCGGACATGGACGCCGCAGACTGCACGGTGGAGGAACGCGAGGAATACGAGCATCTGGTGGACGCGGGCATCACCGTGTTCGCCGGGGTGGACTACGCGCGCATCCTTGCGGCGGCGCAGACCGAGGCCGACGTGCTGCTGTGGGACGGCGGCAACAACGACACCCCCTTCTTCCGCCCGGACGTGCATCTGACCGTGTGCGACCCGCTGCGCGCCGGGCACGAACTGGCCTACCACCCCGGCGAGACCAACCTGCGCATGTGCCACGTGACCGTGATCAACAAGGTGGAAACCGCCACGCCGGAACAGGTGGCCACGGTGCGCGCCAACATTGCCGCCGCAAACCCCGGCGCGCGGGTGCTGCTGGCCGATTCCGTGGTGGAAGTGGATGACCCCGCCGCCATCCGCCGGGCGCGGGTGCTGCTGGTGGAGGACGGCCCCACCCTGACCCACGGCGGCCTGCCTTTCGGCGCGGCACAGGCGGCGGCGGAAATGCACGGCGCGGGCCGCCTGGCCGACCCGCGACCCTACGCCCGGGGATCGCTGAAACAGGTGTTCGAAGACTACCCGCATCTTGGCAAGGCCCTGCCCGCCATGGGCTATTCGCGCAGGCAACTGGACGACCTGGAAGCCACCATCAACGCCACCCCGTGCGACCTCGTGCTGC
The DNA here is from genome assembly GCF_000504305.1 of Nitratidesulfovibrio termitidis HI1. Lineage (NCBI taxonomy): Bacteria > Pseudomonadati > Thermodesulfobacteriota > Desulfovibrionia > Desulfovibrionales > Desulfovibrionaceae > Nitratidesulfovibrio > Nitratidesulfovibrio termitidis. The sequence continues at coordinate 3,055,391 of NZ_KI632512.1, read as the reverse complement.
TGGGCACGCCGGTACGCCTGGACCGGCTGATCCGCATCGACCGGCCCTGGCTGCGGGTGCGCTACACCTATCGCGACCGGTCCGACGCGGAAGGCGGCGCCGGGCTGGCGGAAACCGTGCGGGAACTGCTGGACACGCGCGCCTGAGCAGGCGGCCGCATCGGCCTCCACTTGCATGCAGTCCGGACACTCCACCGAGACACGCCGGGCAGACCCCCGAACAGGCCCCCGGACAGGTTCCCGGACAAGCCCCGGACGAGCCCCGGACGAGAATGACGACACACCTTCCGCCCGCCGGGCCTGTCACTGACAGAACTGGCGCAGGCAGGTCTCGTCGGGGGGGGGGCGTCTCGTAGGGCTCGTCGGGGATCGTATGGACTCGTCGGGCCTGCCACCGGATCGTCACCCCGCCGCCACGCCAACGTCGCATCCGCTGCCTAGATATGGGACAAGCCCCACCAGCATGCAGCCTGATGGGCAGGGGGTTCCATGTCCGGCTTCCCGACCGGTTTGCTGTTCGCCCCGGCGTCCAACGTGTTGACCGGCCTGTTGCCCGGTTTGCCACAGGGTCTTGCCGCGCGCATGGCCGAGGCCGCATCGGTCATCAGCCCCGACGGCGCGGCCCACGCGCCCGACGGCGCTGCCGTGGCCGCCCTGCTGCGGCCCCTGCTGCACATGCTGTCCACCGATGCGCCGCCCGCCCCGACCACATTGTGGCTGCTTGCCGCATGCCTGGCGGCGGTCGCCGCATGGTTCATGGCGGGCATGATCCGCCAGCGGCGCCATGGCGCGCCCACGCGGGACCACGGTCCTCCGTGTCCCTCTTGTTCTCCGTGTCCCCCGCGCACTGAGGACACACCGCCAGCCCGCCATCCGCACCGCCGCTCAGGGCAATCCCAGCCCCCCTGCACGGCCTGACTGCCGCCGCACCTCATGCCCGTCCCCCGGCACCAGCGCTGCCACCCTCATCCCGCCTTCCCCCCCCCTTACCCAGGCCAGCCGTTCTCCCCATGTCAAAAGAGGGGGGACGCCGCACCAACGGCATCCCCCCCTCGTTTTTCCATTTCACACGGGCGCGGGCGCCCGGTGCTACCACGACAGGGTGCGGGTGTTATCCCGGAACAGCGCCGCGCCGGTCAGGTCCGGCGTGCTCACGGCCAGCCCCGGCAGCAGGTCGGCCTGCTGCACGCCATACTGCTTCATGCACATGGGGCACACGTACACCGTGGCCCCGCTGCCCACCAGTTTGGCCAGCAGGCGCTGCTGCTCCTGATACTTTGCCTCGTTGCCCCTGGCGGCCAGCGCCACGGCCCGGTCGTTCAGGAACAGCGTCAGCGGGTGGCCGCGCTGCAACTGGTTGACCCCGTAGCCGATGGCCATCAGGGTGCGGTGGGCCTCGTCGCTGGTCAGGTTGATGAACAGGGGGGCGTCCTTGTCTTCCGCCGCCGGGGCGGCGTGCGCGGGCAGGCCCGCCGAAAGCAGGAACAGCCACGCGGCCAGTACGGCCAACCATCGCCCGTATCGCATGATGCCTCCTGAGGGATGTTGGGGGTTCAGCCTGCCGCCCCGCGCGGGGCGCGGACACGGAGATACCCCTGCACCTTAGCCCGTCTGGCACGCCATGGACCAGTGTTATCATGGGGGGTGCGCGACATCGTGTGCCGTGCACCCGGGCAGACGGCAGGGGCGAATACCCGGAGTTGCGATGGCTGCTGCCGCCACGGCGGACGGCGGCCAACGCCCATAAAACGACGGCCCGTGGTGCAGAACCACGGGCCGTATCTTGCTGGGTATGTGCGGATGTGGCTGGGTATGGCGGGATGTGACAGGGTGGAGCGGGACGCGCCCGGGCGTGACCGGACGTGACCGGGTGTACGCGGATGTGACCGGATGTGGAGAGGCGCGTTCGGACGCGGCCAGATGCGGCTAGATGCGACCAGCGATCACATCCGCGACGACACGGAAAGGGAACCCGGTGCGTGAAAGGAACCCGGCGCGTGGCCCGCGTGGCGGCATCCACGGGGCGTGCCGCCTGTCAGTAGTAGTGTTCCACCTCTTCCACGGTGGCCGTGGCCAGCGCTTCCTGCGCGGCCTTTTCGCGCTTGCGCTCGTCGCGCCGCAGTTCGCGGCGGCGTTGCGCCTCTCGGCTGCGGCGGTGTTCGGCGGGCGTTTCCAGCAGCAGTTCCGGAACGGGCGCGGGCTTGCGATCCGGGCCCATGGACACGAAGGTCAGGTAAGCGGATGCGGCGTGACGCGATTCGCCGGTAAGCAGGTTTTCCGCCTCTACCCGCACGCCCACCTCCAGCGAGGTGCCGCCCGCAAGGTTCACGCTGGCCTTCAGCTGCATCAGTTCGCCCACGTGTACCGGCGCGCGAAAGTCCATGCGGTCGATGGAAGCCGTCACCACGGCGGTGCGGCAGTGGCGCATGGCGGCCACGGCCCCGGCCAGGTCGATATGCTTCAGGATGACCCCGCCGTGCACGTTGCCCGCAGGGTTGGCATCCTCCGGCAGGGGGCGGTGGGTCATCACCACTTCGCTGTCTTGCACGCGCTTGGCGCTCATGCGGCTGGCTCCGGGCGGTGTTGGGGTGTCGAAACGCGGGGTGCGGAAACGCAAGGTGCGGTGTACGCGCCGGGTTTACCCGGCAAAGCTCACGCCGCCCTTGCCCAGCAGGTCGTGCAGGTGGATGAGGCCCACCAGACGGTGCGCGTCGTCCACGATGGGCAGCACGGTGATGGCCTTCTGCTCCATGGCATCCAGCAGTTCCGCCACGGACTGGTCACTGCGGGCGCTGCGCGGGTTGCGGGTCATGATGGCCGTCACCGGGGTGCGCGGGGCATAGTCGCCCCGGATCACCGCGCGGCGCACGTCGCCGTCGGTCAGGATGCCCATCAGCCTGCCGCTGCCGTCCACCACGGCCACCGCGCCAAAGCCGCCCTTGTCCAGCACGCGCACGGCCTCTTCCTGGCCCACGTCATCCTGGGTAACGGGAATGCCCGTGGTGTGCATCAGTTCCTGCACGCGCAACCGCAGACGCTGGCCCAGCGAACCGCCGGGGTGGTAGCGCAGGAAGTCGTTTTCCGTAAACGATTTCCAGTGGATGAGGCACACCGCAAGCGCATCGCCAAGGGCCAGCACCGCCGTAGTGGAGGCCGTGGGGGCCAGGTTGTGGGGGCACGCCTCTCGCGGGACGCCGGAATCCAGCACCACGTCGGCGGCGCGGCCCAGCGTGGACTGCGCCTTGCCGGTCATGGCGATGATGGCCGTGCCGATGGCCCGCAGGCTGGGCAGGATGGCGTTCAGTTCGTCCGTCTCGCCGGAATTGGAGATGGCAATAACCACGTCCTCCGCCCGCAGGCTGCCCATGTCGCCATGCGCGCCTTCCACCGGGTGCAGAAAGAACGCCGGGGTGCCGGTGGAAGACAGGGTGGCTGCCAGCTTGCGGCCCACCAGACCCGACTTGCCGAGCCCGGTGACCACCACGCGGCCCCGGCAGCCCGCCAGCAGAGCCAAGGCCGCCTCGAACGAGGGGCCAAGCCTGTCGCGTACCGCCGTCAGGCCTTCTATTTCGATATCGAGCACGTCGCGCCCGAGGGGTATCCAATCGGTGCGGCGTTCGCCGCAGGTGCAATCGCTCATGCCGTGGAAATCCTGTGGATGTTGCGGATAGGCCGGGGGTACCGGGCGGGCCGGATATGACCGGGTGTACCGGTTACGACCGGACGAGCCGGGTACAACCGGATGGGCCGGACATTGCCCGACATTGCCCAACGGGCTGCGCCGGGGCGGCGTCCTTCTCTTCCCCCGAAATGCTGGGCGGGTCAACAGGGGCAACCGGACCCAACAACCAGACTCGTTTGACGAAATTAAACGCCCTGCCGTATAGTAATGAACAGAAAATCCTTAACAACCAGCGAGTCTTCACTTTTTCATAAAAACTTCAGATTTTCTGGGAACACCATTGACGTTCCCAAAATGGGAGCATATAGAAAAGCCGTGAGAGTGATCGCTACCCGCACCCTAAATCGATATGCCGAGGCATATCCAGACGCAGCCAATGCCATCTATACGTGGCATCAGCTCATGAAACAAAGGGATTACGAGCATTTTCCAGACATTAAATCTACATTTAGGACGGCGGATTCCATCAAGGATGGCCGTGTTGTCTTCAACATCAAGGGCAACAACTATAGGCTGATTGTTGACATAGACTATAAAAGACATGCTGTTCGGTGCATATGGTTTGGGCGACACAAAGAATATGACAAAATTAACGCTGCGGAGGTGACCTATGACGCTGCGTCCGATTAGGACTGAAGCTGAATACGAGGACGCTCACGCAGAGATTACTACTCTGTGGGGCGCGGACCCAGGCACTGAAGATGGCGATCGCCTGGACGTCCTCCTTGTTCTCGTTGAGGATTACGAACGAAAGAACCATCCGGTTCCAACCCCCGACCCCATTGAAGCGATCAAGATCATCATGGAAGAGCGGGGCTTGACCAAAATGGACCTTATTCCTGCCATTGGGAGCAGGAGCAAGGTTTCTGAAGTCCTGTCCAAAAAGCGTCCCTTGTCGTTAGGAATGATACGTGCGCTTCACGACCAATTCAAAATTCCCGCCGAAATCCTCATCCAAGACCCTTCTATCTGCCTTGAAGATCCGGAAAAAACCGTTTGGCTCAACTTCCCGCTTAAAGAAATCATTTCGAGAGGCTGGGCGAAAGCAAGAACAACAAAAGATCATGCCGAGGAAATAGTCAGAGAATTCTTTAACAACGCCTGCCTATCCCAAGAAGAAGCCTGCAACGCTTGCTTTCGAAGTGGCGCGCGGAGGAATTCAAAAACTGACCTTATTGCCCAGCAGGCGTGGCTTATCGGCGCGCGCATTGAAGCTGCACACATCAATCTCACCCACGCATACCACCCCGACAATTTTGACGAAACAGCGATGCGCGAACTCGTTCGCTTAAGCGCGCACCTGCACGGCCCATTGAAGGCGCAAGAATACCTCGCGGAAAAAGGGATCAGACTCGTCGCAGTCAAACACTTTAAACGCACATACGTCGATGGCGCAGTATTTTGGCTGCGACATATGGAACCAGTCATTGCTTTAACCCTTCGGCACGACAGACTTGACAATTTTTGGTTCACCTTACTGCATGAATGCAGCCACCTTGTCAGGGGTCATCTTGAAGACATCACTGACTGCATCATCGACGACTTGGATTTAGAGGCTCAAGACATCAAAGAGAAAGAAGCCGACGCACTCGCGCGCGATATTGAAATCCCAACCGACGTATGGATGGAATCAGACGCGCGAAAGAAGCGCAGCAAAGTCGCCGCCCGCGAACTAGCGCGGGCACTGGAAATACATCCAGCAATTGTGGCTGGGCGCATTAGATATCACACAAAAAACTACAAGATTCTTGCGCAAGAAATAGGAACCAGAGAGGTAAGAAAACACTTCTGGACTTCTACATAAAAAACGTCTGCCTAGTTGCGCCAACAACTAGGCAGACAAAAAAGCGGCCAGAGAATTACCCCCTCTGACCCCCTTGCCGGATGGCCAGGGACTGCGATGGAAGAACCTAATCTCTTCCCCTTGGCACCGTCAAGGACTCCTGGGGTCTTGGAGCAATCCTTTGGACAACAAGCAATTGTCCCGCCCCGGCTATGTCCTCGTTGGCTTTGCAAAATCCTATTTCAACAAAAAACTGGGGAAGCGTATTTACCCGAAGTCGGGCAAGGCGTTTCCGATCTGGAGGAAGGCTGGTCATTCTGACCAGTACAGCCTTTTCATCTAGTAAACAAAACGGCCCCGTTATGCGGGGCTCAGGTTGTTGACAACGTCTGTTTTTGTACGCCTCCGGCGGCCAAGGACGGCAGCCGTTAGGCGAGCTCGCGAGCCTTACGGCTGGCGATCGCAACGCGGCTGCCGCCCCTTGGAACTCCCTGTTTTGTGCTTTCATAATACCCAGGAAACACAAATGAAAGTTTTGGGGGAGCTTTAGCCGTTATGCGAGTCTTCGAGCATTACGGATAAAGACAGCAAAGCGGGGGTGCGGGGGAGGAGACCCTTTTCACGCTTTGCGGACGCCATCCGTACGGCTCGGGACTCGCCTACGGCTGCCGCAAAAGGGTCCCTCCCCCGCAAGAATTTGGGTTTGTCAGCAGTCTGGGCCCCGCTATGCGGGGCTTCATTTTTGCCACCCTTCTCGGTGAGGGGCCACACCCCCCACCCAAAAGACGGGTTATCGCAGCATCAGGCCTTCAAAAACTTGCACCTGCCTGTTTCACCTAATCACTTACCTCCAGACACGCCCGGCTGCACCCGCCGCCCGCGCAGGAGATGGGGTAGTCGCCGTTGAAGCAGGCCAGGCAGTAGTTTTCGGGGTGCGACACCGAGCGCAGCAGCCCCTCGATGGACAGGTAGTGCAGCGAATCCAGCCCGATGAAGCGTTCGATCTCGGAAATGGAGTGGTTGGCGGCGATCAGTTCGCCCTTGGACGAAAAGTCGATGCCGTAGAAGCACGGGTGCTTGATGGGCGGGCAGCTGACGCGGAAGTGCACTTCCTTGGCGCCCAGTTCGCGCAGCTTCTTCACGCGGGTGCGGATGGTGGTGCCGCGCACGATGGAATCGTCCACGATGCAGATGCGCTTGCCCTTGATCATGCTCTTGACCGGGTTGATCTTCACCTGCACGCCAAAGTCGCGCATGTCCTGCGAGGGCTGGATGAACGTACGGCCCACGTAGTGGTTACGGATCATGGCATGTTCGTACGGCAGGCCCGACTGCTGGGCAAAGCCCACCGCACAGTAGATGCCCGAATCGGGGAAGGGCATGATGAAGTCCACGTCCGGGGCCGATTCGATGGCCAGCTGGCGGCCCATCTCCTTGCGACACTGGTACACGTCTTCGCCGAACACGATGGAGTCGGGCCGGGCAAAGTAGACCAGTTCGAAGATGCACTGGCGGACCGGGGGCTTGTTGCCCTCGTCGAGCAGGCTGTAGCTTTTCACGCTGTTGCCTTCGATGACCAGCATTTCGCCGGGGTCCAGCGGGCGGATGAATTCCGCCTCCATCAGGTCGAAGGCGCAGGTTTCGGATGCCAGCACCGGCGAACCGGCCAGACGGCCAAGCGCCAGCGGGCGCATACCGTGCGGGTCGCGCAGGGCGATGAGCTTGTCGTTGGCGAGAATGATCAGCGAATACGCGCCCTGCACCCGCTTGCACGCGGCCATGACGGCTTCCTCGAAGGTCTTGCCGTTCATGTTGTGCGCGATGAGGTGCACGAACACTTCGCTGTCGATGGAGGTCTGGAAGATGGACCCCTTCTGCTCCAGCTCGTCGCGCAGTTCCACGGTATTGGTCAGGTTGCCGTTGTGGGCGATGGCGATTTCCATCCCCTTGAAGCGCACCAGAAACGGCTGGGCGTTGCGGATGAGCGAGGCCCCGGTGGTGGAATAGCGGATGTGGCCGACGGCGATGTTGCCCTTCAGCTCCTTGCCCAGGTGCCGTTCGTTGAACACGTCGGGCACCAGGCCCATGCCCCGGTGTTCGCGCAGCTTCTGCCCGTCCCAGGTGACGATGCCCGCGCTTTCCTGCCCGCGATGTTGCAGGGCGTACAGGCCGAAGTATGCCATGCGCGCCGCTTCGACGTGGTTGTAGATGCCGAAGATGCCGCAGTAATGCTTGATCATGCTCTACCTCGATGCAGACGGTCCGTTACGCGCCCATTGTGGTCATGTCGTGCGCCAGTCATGCGCCAGCCGCTCGTCAACGCTTGTCAACGCTCGTCAACGCTCGTCTGGCCTTGCCTGTCGTTCAGCAGTCATTCGCCACAGTGCGCGTGGCCCCAAAGCGCAGGACCGGGCCTGAGGCCCGGTCCCGTTATCCGTCGTTAGTTGGTTCCGTAGTATTCCTGCAAGCTCTTCACGTTCACCCCGCAGCAGCGGCTGGCCCGTATGGCCTGCGCGATGGCCTTGGCCCCGGATACGGTGGTGCTGTAGGGCACCCCGTACATCAGCGTGGCCTGCCGGATGGACTTGGAATCCTGCACGGTGCGCTTGCCCGAGGCGGTGTTGAGCACCAGGGCAATATCGCCGTTCTTGATGAAGTCCACGATGTTGGGCCGTCCCTCGTACACCTTGTGCACCGACGTGGCGGGCACGCCGCCTTCGCGCAGCAGCTTGGCGGTGCCGCTGGTGGCCAGCACCTCGAAGCCAAGTTCAGCAAACATGCTGGCCACTTCCGTGATCAGCAGCTTGTCCCGGTCGTTGACGGAGATGAAGATCTTGCCGCTTTCGGGCAGGCGCTGCCCACCGGCAAGCTGGCCCTTCAGATAGGCTTCCTCGAAGCTGGAGGCAATACCCATCACCTCGCCCGTGGACCGCATTTCGGGGCCGAGCAGAATGTCCACCCCCGGGAAGCGGTTGAACGGGAACACTGATTCCTTCACCGAGAAGTACCCGGTACGGCGCATGGACCACGGGTCCAGTTCCTTCAGCGTGGCGCCCAGCATGATCTGGGTAGCCAGGCGCGGCAGGGGCACCGCCGTGGCCTTGGACACGAAGGGCGCGGTGCGCGAGGCGCGGGGGTTCACTTCAAGGATGTAGATAAGACCGTCCTTGACCGCGAACTGGATGTTCATCAGGCCAACCACGCGCAGTTCGCGCGCCAGTTCCACGGTCTGCCGGGCGATCTCGTTGACGATGGCCTCGGGCAGGGTGTGCGGCGGAATGACACAGGCAGAGTCGCCGGAGTGGATGCCCGCTTCCTCGATGTGTTCCATGATGCCCGCCACGTACACGTCGGTGCCGTCGGACAGGGCGTCCACGTCCACCTCGATGGCGCTTTCCAGGAACTTGTCGATGAGAATGGGGTGCTTGGGCTTTTCACCCACCGAGTTGGCGAAGTATTCGGCCAGCTGTTCCTCGTCGTACACGATTTCCATGGCCCGGCCCCCCAGCACGTAGCTGGGCCGCACCACCGTCGGGTAGCCGATGCGGGCGGCGGCGGCGCGCGCCTCCGGCAGGGACATGACCGTGGCGTTGGCGGGCTGGCGCAGGCCCAGCTTCTGCAACAGGGCCTGGAAGCGTTCGCGGTCTTCGGCGCGGTCGATGGAATCGGGCGAGGTGCCAAGAATGGGCACGCCCGCGCGCATCAGCGGCACGGCCAGGTTCAGCGGGGTCTGCCCGCCGAACTGCACCACCACGCCGTCGGGCTTTTCCGCCTCGATGATGTTCATGACATCCTCGTAGGTCAGCGGCTCGAAGTACAGGCGGTCGGAGGTGTCGTAGTCCGTCGATACCGTTTCGGGGTTGGAGTTGACCATGATGGCCTGCACGCCCATTTCCTTCAGCGCGAAGGAGGCGTGGCAGCAGCAGTAGTCGAACTCGATGCCCTGGCCGATGCGGTTGGGCCCGCCACCCAGGATGATGACCTTCTTGCGGTCGTCCACGGCCACTTCATGGCCGGTCTCGTAGGTGGAGTAGTAGTACGGGGTGTACGCCTCGAACTCGCTGGCGCAGGTGTCCACCAGATAGTAGGTGGGGGCGATGCCCATCTGCTTGCGCAGGGTGCGCACGTCCGATTCGGGGCGCTTCCACATTTCGGCCAGCTGACGGTCGGAAAAGCCGTATTCCTTGGCGCGGCGCATCAGGGCCACCAGTTCCGCGTTGTCCACGGTCATGGCGTTGCCCAGGGCAAAGTCGCGCAGCTCGGCTTCCATGTCGATCAGGTCCTTCATCTGGCGCAGGAACCACGGGTCGATGGCGGTGGCCTCGTGGATTTCCTCCACGGTCATGCCGTCAAGCATGGCGTGGCGCACGTAGAAGATGCGGCGCGAGTTGGGCGTGCGCAGCTTGCGCATGATGTCCTCGCGCTCCGGACCCTTGCAACGGAAAGCGGAACCAAGGCCGGGCGCGCCCACTTCCAGCGAGCGCAGGCCCTTCTGCAACGATTCCTTGAAGGTGCGGCCAATGGACATGGCCTCGCCCACGCTCTTCATCGAGGTGGTCAGCTCGTCCTTGGCGCCGGGGAACTTTTCAAAGGTGAAGCGCGGAATCTTGGTGACGCAGTAGTCGATGGACGGCTCGAAGCTGGCCATCGTCTCGCGGGTGATGTCGTTGGGAATCTCGTCCAGCGTGTAGCCCACGGCCAGCTTGGCCGCGATCTTGGCGATGGGGAACCCGGTGGCCTTGGAGGCCAGCGCGGACGAACGCGACACGCGGGGGTTCATTTCAATGACCACCATGTCGCCGTTCTGCGGGTTGATGCCGAACTGCACGTTGGAGCCGCCCGTTTCCACGCCGATTTCGCGCATGATGGCGATGGAGGCATCGCGCATCATCTGGTACTCGACGTCGGTCAGGGTCTGGGCCGGGGCCACGGTGATGGAATCGCCCGTGTGCACGCCCATGGCGTCGAAGTTTTCGATGGAACAGATGATGACGCAGTTGTCGGCCTTGTCGCGCATCACCTCCATCTCGAATTCCTTCCAGCCCAGCACCGACTGCTCGATCATCACCTCGTGCTTGATGGAGGCGGCAAGACCGCGCGCGGCGATCTCTTCCAGGTCCTCCATGTTGTAGGCGATGCCGCCGCCGGTGCCGCCCATGGTGAAGGCGGGGCGGATGATCAGCGGGAAGGGCATTTCGGAACCCAGGCGGCGCACGTCTTCCATGGTGCGGGCAATGCCGCTGGCGGGCACCTTCAGGCCGATGTTGGCCATGGCTTCGCGGAACAGTTCGCGGCTTTCCGCCTTTTCGATGACCTGCTTGTTGGCCCCGATGAGTTCCACGCCGCATTCTTCCAGCACGCCCATGGCGGCAAGGGCCAGCGCGGTGTTCAGGCCGGTCTGGCCGCCCAGGGTGGGCAGCAGCGCGTCGGGCCGCTCCTTGCGGATGATGGCGGCAACCGTTTCCGGCTCGATGGGTTCGATGTAGGTGCGGTCGGCAAGACCGGGGTCGGTCATGATGGTGGCGGGGTTGGAGTTGACCAACACCACCTCGTAGCCTTCTTCCTTCAGGGCCTTCACGGCCTGCGTGCCGGAATAGTCGAATTCGCACGCCTGCCCGATGACGATCGGGCCGGAACCGATGACCATGATCCGCTTCAAATCGGTGCGTTTGGGCATTGGACTCTGTCTGGTAACAGGGTTGCCCCGCAGGGGCGGGAAAGAAGAGGGCTGCCGGGACAAAGGCGGGAGGAGTGTGCGGGGCGTTCCGGCGCGGCGAGGCGCGGGGGAACGGCCATCCACCCGCGATTGTTGCGGAACACGCAAGATTTACCCCACGCGCCGTCAGCAATCCGGCTCTTATATCGCGCGGCCCCTCGCTTGGCAAGACGCCGCAGGGGGTGGCGGAGGGGCAACCTGCCGCTTTTTGACATTGATGGGAAACGATGAAGAAAAACAGTCTGCACCCCAAACGCGCGCCATCCCCCTTTCGTGCGTCCCGACGAAGGTGCGCGCTGCAACGGATGCAAGCGACATCGTCTTCCCGCCCCGCATCTGGCGGGCATCCGGCAAGCATTAGGCGCGCACCAGGCGCACCCCGCCCCACAATCCGCACGGCATGCCGCCGCGCGCCGCCCCTTGCGCCCCACCGCCCGCAAATGCTACCGCATTGCCTTCACCACGCCCCGGCGTCCGGGCACTGCGGCCCGCGTGGGCGCGCCCAGCGCCGCTTTGCGCCCGCACCCGCAGCAGACCGGCCAGCCTTGGCGGATGATTTCCGAATTTTGTCATGCGGATCCCGGCACCCCGGAAAGGGCCGCCCGGATCCCCACCGTGCCAACAGGCCTGCACGCGGACGGCGGCCATGCCGCCAAGCAACACGAGGGACAGGAACATGCTCGCGATCCTCGACTACAAGGCAGGCAACCAGACCAGCGTGCGCCGTGCGCTGGACCACCTGGGCATTCCCTGCGTCATCACGGCGGACCCGGCAGTCATCGCCGGGGCGCACGGGGTGATCTTTCCGGGGGTGGGCGCGGCCGGACAGGCCATGAACGAGTTGCTCACCACCGGCCTCGACAAGGTGCTGAAGGACCAGGTGCAGGCGGGCAAGCCGCTGCTGGGCATCTGCGTGGGCTGCCAGATCATGCTGGACTACAGCCAGGAGAACGACACCAAGGCCCTTGGCATCGTGCCCGGCGAATGCCGCCTGTTCAACGCCGCCTGGACCGAAGAGGACGGCAGGCCCATCCGCGTGCCGCACATGGGCTGGAACCGCATCGTCCAGAAGCGCCCCTGCGAACTGCTGAAGGGCATCGAGCCGGAGGCGGAATTCTACTTCGTGCACAGCTACTACCCTGCCCCGCCGGAAAGCTACGTCATCGCCACCTGCTCCTACGGCGAGGAGTTCTGCGCCATCCACGGCGGACCCGGCCTGTGGGCCGTGCAGTTTCACCCGGAAAAGAGCGGCCGCCCCGGCCTTGCCTTGCTGCGCAACTTCCACGCCTACTGCAAGGAGGCCAGCCGTGCTTAGCAAGCGCATCATCCCCTGCCTGGACGTACGCAACGGCAGGCTGACCAAGGGCGTGAAGTTCGAGGGCAACGTGGACATCGGCGACCCGGTGGAAACCGCCCGCCGTTACTACGAACAGGGCGCGGACGAAATCGTGTTCTACGACATCACCGCCTCGCACGAGGACCGGGGCATCTTTCTCGACGTGGTCGAGCGGGTGGCCTCCGAAATCTTCATCCCCTTCTCGGTGGGCGGCGGCATCAACACCGTGGAAGACATGCGGGCCGTGCTGGTGGCCGGGGCGGAAAAGGTGTCGGTGAACTCCGGCGCGGTGAAGAACCCGGACATCATCAGCCAGGGCGCGGCGGCCTTCGGATCGCAGGCCATCGTGGTGGGGATGGACGTGAAGCAGGTGGAAAAATCCGCCGCCATCCCCTCCGGTTACGAGATCGTCATCCACGGCGGGCGCAAGTTCATGGGCATGGACGCCATTGAGTGGGCGAAAACCTGCGAGGCGCTGGGGGCCGGCGAACTGTGCGTCAACTCCATCGACGCGGACGGCACCAAGGACGGCTACGAGCTGACCCTGACCCGGCTGATCGCCGACGCCGTGACCATCCCGGTCATCGCGTCCGGCGGCGCGGGCAGCCCGGCGCACATGTACGACGCCATAACCAGGGGCGGCGCCACCGCCGCGCTGATCGCCTCCATCGTGCACTACGGGCAGTACACCATCCCGGACCTGAAGCGGCAGATTGCCGACATGGGGGCCAAGCTGCGCATGGTCTGGTAGCCAAACGGGTATTTTGCCCGTTGGCTATATCAGACTCGTTTTCCTTGCCACCGGACGAAAATCCTCATTTGGACAAAAGACAGAGCAACACCGTACGGCGTCCGGCAACCCACCGGACGCCGTACGACCACTGACGATACCCCCCACACCCTCGCTCTTCATCCGGAGGGCACCCCATGCCTGCCCGTCGCACCAGTTTTCCTTTCCTGCTTCTGCTGCTGGCCGCCCTGCTGACCGTGACCCTTGCCTGCCCCGCGCCCGACGCAACCGCTGGCCCCATCCTCGACAAATTGCGCGAACGCCGTGCCGAGCGGGCCGCGTCCGATAACACCGCATCGGGCAGCACCGCCTCGGGAAATGCCACGACGAACCGCCAGGATGGTGCCGCCGCCCGCAGGGGCAGCAACCCCCAACATCCGTTGGACCCCGCCACCATCGTGCCCGGCAGCCGCAGGCTGACCGAATCCTACGGCCCGCACCCCGCCCAGAGCATGGACGTGTACCTGCCGCCCAATCCGCAGCACGCCCCCGTCATCGTCATGGTGCACGGCGGCGCGTGGAAGATCGGCGACAAGGCCAACCCCGGCCTGATGGACAACAAGCTGGCCCGCTGGCTGCCCAGGGGCTTCGTGCTGGCAAGCATCAATTACCGGATGCTTCCCGATGCCATGGCGCTGGAGCAGGCCGGGGACGTGGCCGCCGCCGTGCGCCGCGTGGCCGATGCCGCCCCCGGCTGGGGCGCGGACCCGTCGCGCATCATCCTTATGGGCCATTCGGCGGGGGCGCATCTGGTGGCGCTGGTGTCGTCCGCGCCGTCCCTGCTCGACCGCCCGGTGGCGGGGACGGTGGTGCTGGATTCCGCCGCCATGGACGTGCCCGCCGTCATGCAGCACCGCCACCTTGGTTTCTACGACGAGGCCTTCGGCAAGAACCCGTCCTACTGGATAAAGGCCTCGCCCCAGCAGCAGTGGACGACAAGCGCCGTGCCCATGCTGCTGGTGTGCTCCACCAAGCGGGCCGACAAGCCCTGCGTGGCGGCACAGGCCTTTGCCGCAAAGACGGCGCGCGCAGGCCGCACAACGCCCGTGCTGCCGCAGGCGCTGACCCACGGAGAGATCAACCACCAGTTGGGCCTGCCCGGCGCGTATACCGACGCCGTGGACGGGTTCATCACCGCCCGGCTGGAGGAGACTGCGCCCTGATGCCCCGATGGCCTCATGGCCAGATGGCCTCATGGTCAGATGGTTTGACGGCCTGATGGGTTGATGCCGGATTGCCTGACAAACTGATGACCCGACGGGCTGCCGCCTTGCCACGCCCCCGAAATTTCCCAACCCTCACGGTGCCGCCCACGCCGTGCCACACCCGCACCGGCCCTGCCGGGCGGGGCGAAACGCGCGCCGCAAACAATGCACGAGGTCCCGCATGACCACCCCCTATTACCGCGTCCGCACCACCATCACCCGCCCCGACGCCGCACTGGTGGAGGCCTTTCGGTCCATTCCCGTTTCCAACATCGGCGATGCCATGAACCGCATGGCCTGCATGCATTCGCGCATCCGCCCCATGAACCGCGCCCCCCTGCTGGGCACCGCACTGACGGTGCGCGTGCGCGTGGGCGACAACCTGCTGTTCAACAAGGCCATGGACATGGCCCAGCCCGGCGACGTGCTGGTGGTCAACGCCCATGACGAGCCGTTCTATTCCATCGTGGGCGGCCAGATGACCACCTGGATGCAGCGGCGCGGCCTGGCCGGGCTTGTGATTGACGGCTGCATCCGCGATGCCGAGGAAATCGAGGCCATGGATTTTCCGGTGTACGCCACAGGCATTTCGCCCAACGGCCCGGTGAAGAATGGCGGCGGCGAGGTGAACTTTCCCATCGCCTGCGGCGGGCTGGTGGTGAACCCCGGCGACATCGTAGCGGGCGACCGCGACGGCATCGCGGTGGTCCGCCCCGACGACGCCCCGGCAGTGCTGGAAAGAACACGCGCCATGGTCGAGAAGGAAACGCGCGTCATGGCCGCCATTGCCAACGGCGCGTGGGATCGCACCTGGGTGGACGAGATGCTGAAAGAACAAGGGTGCGAGTTCGTGGACTAGGCACGCGAGAAAAAACGCAGAAAGCAGAGAGGCCACCCATGCGGCCTCTCTGCTTTTCATATCTCCACAAAGCCGGCGGAAGCCGCCGTGACCGGCCCCCCGCCGGATATGAACACCAGGCGGCAACTGCGCCAAGCCCCCCGCATTGACGTCACACAAGGTGTGACCTATGTCTTGGCTATCCGGCCATGGCGCCCGCACTGCCACGCATCCGCAGGGACCGCATGAAGATATACATGAACACATGGTTCGCGCGCTTCGCGGATGCCCAGGCCATCACGGGCGCGGCCCTGCACGATGCGGTGGCGGACATGGATGCCGGGCGGTTCGACGCGGACTTGGGCGGGTGTGTGTACAAGCAGCGGGTGGCCCGACCGGGAGAAGGAAAATCCGGCGGCTACCGGGTTATCCTCTGTTTTCGGCGGGGGGAGCGAGCATTTTTCGTCTACGGGTTTCCCAAGTCGAAACGCGGAAACATCACGACGAAGGAACGCGACAGCCTCAAGAAGCTGGCAAAGATACTGCTGTCCATGAGTGACGAACAACTGCAGACCGAGGTTCGGGCCGGAACATTTCAGGAAGTTCTTCGCCAGGAGTAGATCATGACAAAGACATACAAGAGCGACCTGCTGGCGGCTGTCCACGAAACGGCGGAGGCGCTTCACGCACACGGCGTGATCGACAAGGTCACCATGAAGGACTTCGACGATTCCTGCCTTGCCCCCGTGGACGGCATCACCCCGGAGGAAATCCGGCACATCCGCGAACAGGCCCGGCTTTCCCAGCCCGTGTTCGCCCGCTACCTGAACGTCTCGAAAAACCTGGTCTCCGACTGGGAACGCGGCGTGAAAAAGCCGGGCGGCCCGGCCCTGCGGCTGCTGACCATCGTCAAGCACAAGGGGCTTGAAGCGGTAATGCTGTAGCAGCGCACTGCGCCACATCCGGCCACATCCCCTCGTGTCCTGCCCCTACCCCGCCCGAAACGTGCCGCTCTTGCCGCCGGACTTGAACACCAGACGGCAGTCGCGCAGCACGATGTCCTTCTGCACGGCCTTGCACATGTCGTAGATGGTCAGCCCGGCCACCTGCGCGGCGACCATGGCTTCCATTTCCACACCAGTCTGGCCGGTGGTGCGCACTTCCGCCTCCAGTTCGATGGAGGGGGGCGCATCCACCACGGTAAAGCGCACGTCCGCATAGCTGATGGCCAGCGGATGGCACATGGGAATCAGTTCTGCCGTGCGCTTGGCAGCCATGATGCCCGCGATCTTGGCGGTGGTCAGCACGTCGCCCTTGGGCAGGGCGCGGCGCTTCAGCAGGTCCAGGGTGTTTTCGTTCACCTCCACCACGGCCCGCACGATGGCGGTGCGCTGGGTGGGGGCTTTTGCGCCCACGTCCACCATGGTCACGCTGCCGTCCTCGGTCATGTGGCTGAAGGCGGCCTCCGCGTCGTCGGAATCGGACACGGCATGTCCCAGCCCGCCGGTGCATTCCAGCGCGGAGGGCGCGCCGCAGCCGCAGCCGCACCCGGTGTTGGGCAGATCCGGACCGTCCTCGTCATAGTCGAGGGGGTCGAGGGGGTCGGGCATATCGTCAAGCCGGACGGCGGGCGCGTCCTTATCGAAGGCGTCAGGCGTACCGGGCGTTTTGGGCGTATCGGAAGACATGGGGATAACCTCCTGCCAGTCGTGAAACAGGGCAAAGGGATGGCGCTGGCGCGGCCCCGCGCTGGCGGTTCCATCCTTCTTGGCTGTAGCCCAAAACAGGACGGACGCCAATGCGGCGTCCGTCGGAAAGGGCTGAGGAAATCGGGAACGGCCAGCCGGGCATACGCGTGCCCCGACGTGTCCCGCCAAACCTACCGCTCCACGTCCTTGGGCACCAGCCGCATGCCCCTGCGGCACAGGGTCAGGATGTCGTCGGCGGGCAGGGGTCGGGCAAGGCAGTAGCCTTGCAGATAGTCCACGCCCATGCCGCGCAGGGCGGAAAGCTGGGCCGCCGTTTCCACGCCCTCGGCCACCGTGGCCAGGCGCAGGCTGCGGGCCAGCCCCAGGATGGTCTCCACGATTTCCAGGCTGCCGCCTTCGTCCAGCAGTTCCTGCACGAAGGTGCGGTCTATCTTCAGGGCGTGGATGGGCATGCGCGCAAGGTACTGCAACGACGAATACCCGGTGCCGAAGTCGTCCAGCGAAACGCGCACCCCAAGGTCGCGCAGGGTGCACAGCATGGCGTTGCCGCGTTCGTAGTTCTGCATCAGCGAGGTTTCGGTAATCTCCACTTCCAGCGCGTCCGGGGGCACGTCGTAGGCGTTCAGGCAGGCGGCGATATGGCTGATGGTCTCGTCGCTGTTCAGGCAGCGCGACGAGATGTTCACCGCCACCGGCAGGGTCAGCCCCTCCAGCCGCCACGCGGCGTGCTGGGCGCAGGCCATTTCCACCACCAGCCGGGTTATCTCGCGGATGGAGTTGGAACTTTCCGCCACGGGAATGAACACCGAGGGCGGGGCCACCACCGTGCCGTCGCGTTCCCAACGCAGCAGCGCCTCTACCTTGCGCACCCGCAGGGTGCGCGCGTCGGTGATGGGCTGGTACACCAGCCGGAATTCGCGCCCGGCGATGGCCGCCTTGATGTCCTGGTCCATGCGGTAGCGCCGGGTGAATTCCAGGCACTGCTCCTCGCAGAACACGGCAATGGCGTTCTTGCCCATGTCCTTCGCGCGGTACATGGCGATGTCCGCGCGCGACAGCAGTTCGTTGGCCGATTCGCCGTCGTCGGGATACACCGACACCCCGAAGCTGGCGGTGACCGAAAAGCCCATGCCGCCGTACTCGAACGGCTCGGCAAAGGTTTCGAACAGCCGCCGCATGATGCCGTCCAGATGGCCCTTGTCGCTGATGCCGCCCACCGCCGCCACGAATTCGTCGCCGCCCAGCCGCCCCAGGATGTCGCCGGGGCGCAGGGCCGCGCGCAACCGCCGGGCCACGTCGCACAGCAACTGGTCGCCGGTGGCGTGGTCGTACGAATCGTTGATGAACTTGAAGCCGTCCATGTCGATGAACACCACGGCCAGCTTCTGGCCGCGCACCGAGGCCCTGGCGATGGCTTCGCGCAGCAGTTCGAAGATGTGCTTGCGATTGGGCAGGCCGGTCAGATCGTCGTGGTTGGCCTGGTAGGTGATCTGGGCTTCCTTCTGCTTGATGTCGGTGATGTCCGAGAACACCCCCACGCAGTTCAGGATCACCCCGGCCTCGTCGCGGATGGACACCAGGCTCAGCCACTGCGGAATCTGCCAGCCGTCGCGGTGCGGGCCGCGCGTCTCGCCGATCCACGATCCGTGCTCCAGCATCTCGTCCCACACGCTGCGCGTGCCGCCCACGGGCGCCATGCCCAGGGCCGGTGACAGGCGGCCCATCATGGACTGCGCGTCCACGCCGGTAATGCGCTCGAAGGCCGGGTTGACGGCCACCACCATGCCCGCGCTGTCGGTGATGAAAATGCCCTCCACCGCGTGGGTGAACACCTCGCCCATCAGGTGCAGCTTGGCGTTGGCGTCGCACAACTGGGCGGTGCGGTCACGCACGCGGCGCTCCAGTTCGCGGTGGACCTCGTTCAGCTCACGCTGCGAGGCCTCCAGCAGATCGAGCATGCCGTTGAAGGCGCTGCCCAGCCCCTCCAGTTCGTCGCCGGTGCGGATCTGGATGCGCTGGCCCATGTTGCCGGGGCCAATGGAGCGCACCCAGGCGGACAGTTGCAGCACGGTGCGGGTCACCGTGCGCGACAGCAGCAGCGCCGTGGCCAGGGCCACCAGCATGGCCGTGGCCGTCAGCGCGCCGATATGCCACCACGCGGCGCGCTGCTCCGCCCGGTAGCCGTCCAGGGCAAGCCCCACGGACACGGTGCAGATGGCAACGCCCGCCCGCTCCACGGGCAAGACGTGATGATAGACTTCCGGCCCGTCGGCGAGTTTTTCCGGGAGCCCGTCCGCTGCCGTATCGGGGGAACCAGGCGGGGGGGAAGAGGCGGAAGACCGCGCGGCGCCCGTTACGCCCAGTGCGCCCGCTCCGTCAGTCACGCCCGATGCGCCCGTTACGCCCGATGCGCCCGCTCCGTCAGTCACGCCAGCCTGCCCGCTCATGCCGCCCACCCACTGGGTGCTCCAGTCGGGCGCCGGACTGGCCATGCCCGCAGGCAGCCCCCGGCGAAAGCCGCTGGGCTGCTCCGGCTGGGCGGCAGTACCCGCCAAGGCATGCGGCGCCGCCTTGAAGCTCCAGCCGCCGCGCCGGAACACCAGCGACGAACCATCCACACGGGTGACCACGATGTATGCCAGCCCCGGCTGCCGTTGCAGCACGCCGGTGCAGTGGTCGACAAGAACCGCATAGTCTTCCGCCGCCAGGGCGCTGGCGGCCACTTCCGCCACCGACGAGGCCAGCTTGTCGGCCTGCGATTCCATGCCCCGGCGCAGCACGCCCTGCTGATAGGGAATGATCATGCCAAGAATGGCCGCGATGATCACCACCCCCGCCACAAAGGCCAACCCGCCCGCCTTGAAGGCGATGCCAAGGCTGCGGCGCGTGGGGCGGCCCGGTGAGGCCGGTGAGGCCGGTGAGGCCGGTGGGGCCGGTGGGGCCGATGGAGCCGGTGGGACTGGATGCGAGAAATGCGGCGGGCCGGACCCGTCTCCCAGGTCCGGCGATTTCTGCGGCCCCGAAGATTCCGACAGAACCGCCGTCGCCCTGGCCGAGCCGGAAACATGGGCGTGGCCGGACGGATCAGACCCGCCGGGCACGTCGATGCCAGGGGCGCGCCCCTCGTCGGCAAACCGGCCGACAGCAGCCGGTGCATACGGAGAAGGACCAGGCGGGGACATGCTCATGGCTCCACCAGACGGCGCGCGGGCTCGATGGCCTCTGGCCGGAACGGTGCGATGCCGTCCAGTTGCAGCAACAGCAGCATCTGCCTTCCCCACGGGTTTTCCGAAAGGCCCAGTCCCAGTTCCGCATAACGCGGCGCCAGCGAAGGGTCCACCGACGGGGCGAGGCACATCACGAAATCTATGAGCGGCGGTGAAACGGCAATGCGCTCCATCTGTGCCTCGATCTGGGGATTCAGCTCGGACATGGTGCGCAGCGACCGCTCGGTGACGATGCAGGCGGGCGCCTGGCCAAAGAACACCGGCAGCAGCACGCGCGAAGGCTGCACGTCATAGCTCACGGACGTGAAATGCCTGGCGGCCGGGGGCAGCCCCTGGTCGCGCAACAGCCGTTCCAGCCAGCGCGCGGGCAGGCTTTCATGCCCCAGGGACATGGCCTGCACCAGCAGCCGCTTGCCGCGCAATTGCCCGATGCGGGTGATGCCCGAGCCCTTGGCCACCAGCAGCACGTAACGCTCGCCGAACTCGCCGTCGGTGACCGGCACGCCGAAAGGCTTCAGATCCATCTCGCGCGACAGCAGCAGATAGTCCACGGTGGGCAGGTGCACCACGTCCAACTGCCCCGCCAGCAAGGCCGCGCGGATTTCGGCCCGCGAACCGAAGGCCGACAGGTGCACGCCAAGGCCCCGCTCCGTCTCCACGTAGCGGCGCGCCCACAACTGCACGGCCAGGGCCACATCCTTGCGGTCCACGCCGGGCAGGAAATACTCCACGTAGCCAAGGCGCAGTTCCGTCGGGGCGGCAGTTGCGGACACCATGGGGTCCACGCCCCCCAGCAACAGCAGCAGGGGCAGCAGAAGCAGCAGCTTCCTGCCGGGCCGGGTGGCCCGACACGACAGGTCAGGCTGGGCGAAAGGCTCAGGGCAGCGCACGGGCGCCATAGCCCACCTCCCGCAGGTGCTCGAGAATCTCCGTGCCCGCCACCAGATTGCGCGCGGCGGCAGCCGCCTGCGCCTCGTACAGGGCGCGCAGCCGCGCCGCGCGCACCAGCGATTCGTAAATCTGGGTTTCCAGCAACTCGCGCGTATCCACCAGTCCTTCACGGTAGGCCCGTTCGGTAAGGGCACGGCTTTCCGCGGCCACGGCCACGGTCTGCGCACCAATGGCCGCCTGGCGGGCAGCGCGGCGCTCTTGCAGCACCGCATCCTTCACGCGCAGGGCCACGCCTTCGCGCAGCAGCACCCGCTGGTGGGCCAGCTGGCGCAGTCGGGCGCGCATTTCCTCCACCCGGGCCCGGGTGCGAAACCCTTCGAACAGCGGCAACTCCACGGTCACCCCCGCCGCGCCGTGGGTGCGTTCGCCCTCGGCCACCAGTCCGCCGTCGTAGGCATTGGTCACCGTGGACAGGGTCCCGAACAACGAAACCACCGGCAGGTATTCACCGGTGGCATCGTCCAGACGGGCCTCTGCCGCGTGGACCCCGGCGTCGAAGCGGGCAAGGTCCAGATTCAGGCGGTAGGCGTCGGCCACGGAGCCATCCAGGTCGCCGGGGTCGGGCGTGGCGGGCAGTTCCGTGTCCGCCACCCGCACCTGGCCGTCCCACGGCAGGCCCAGGGTGTTGGCCAGGGCGGATTCGGCCAGTTCCACGTTGGAATCCAGCTCGGCCAGCAGGGAACGCATCCCCAGTACGCCCACCTGGGCACGCAGCCAGTCGGTCTTGCGCACCCGCTGCGAGCCGCCCTTGTAGAAATGTTCGACCACGGCGCTGGTGGCTTCCAGCCGCTGCACCGTTTCCCTGCCAAGGTCGCGCAACGCCCGCGCCAGAACCACCCCGTAGTAGCGGGTGGTCACGTCGTGCACCAGTTGCAGACTGGTCAGGCGCGCCTCTCCGGCGGCGGCATCGTGCCCGGCCACGGCTTCGCGCACGCGGGCCTCGCGGCGGCCGCCGTCGTAGAGCAGCAGGCCGAGATCGGCCCGGAATTCACCGATGTCGCGGTCGGCAAGTCGGATGCGCCGTTCGGGCACGGTGGTGCGCATGGTCATGGGGCCACCGCCCATGTCCACGGTATAGTCGAAGGAGTCTTGCGGATAGACGAAAACGGGGTCGCGATCGAGCCGGGTCTGGGTGGAGGACGCGGTGAGCTGCGGCCAGTAGGCCGAGAGGGCCTGGCGGTGCTGGGCTTCCGCAATGGCCAACCCCTCGCGCGCGGCGGCGGGCCCCGCGTTGTTGCGCAGGGCCAGGGCGATGCATTGCGCAAGGTCCAGGGGATGGGAGGGCGACGGCGTGGATTGCGGAGCGGGCAACTGCGGCGAAGCGCACGGCACACCACCCGCACCACCCGCAAACGCGGGAGTCGCGTCAAGAACGGCAAGGCACGACAATGCCGCCAGAAACAGCGCCGCAGCCAGCAGGCCCACGCCCTGCGAAGCGGCCTGTCTGGCCAGAACCGGCATGGCGGGCAGCCCATGCCGCGCAGTCATGCCGGGACCGGGGCCGTGACCGTGACCGTGACCGTGACCGGAACCGGGGCCTGCCAGCCCGAAGCCGTGCCCCCCGCACCGCGCCTGTGCCTCACCCTTGCCGGGGATGCGGCTTCGGGCGTGGCGCGGGAACGGCTGGACGAAATTCATGTCGGAATGCTTCCTTGCGGGCACGAATGGGGGGACGGGCGGGCATGGCACTCCGGCGGCCGCGCCATACCGGCACGGGAACCCTGGGGGCCGCAGGGCATGTGCCTGCGTCCCAACCATACGGATACCGTACGTTCCGGCTGGTTGAGTAGTGACACGGTCCGTTGCGGGCCGTCAAGATTCCGGGAGGGGCTTATGGGGGTTTTATGGGTGATCCCCCATTAAAAGGTAGGTAAACCCCCCACAGATGTATGGGCAATCAACCGGCATCGCGAGCAACCTCCCCCACCCGAAACGACGCCCGCCCCCGGCGCAACACCGGGGGCGGGCGAAACATGTCGTGGAAAAGGGTCTGCTGCAGTGCGCATGCAGGCCAGAAATCGGGCTGTGCGTCAGAAGGCGAAACGGAAGCGGGCCTGCGCCTGCAACCCCCTATTCCATGCCCATGGCCTTGCCGATCTTGCGCGCCACCTTCTTGACCTTCTCGAAGGGCTTGCCTTCTTCCAGCTTGGCGAACTCGCGCAGCAGTTCTTCCTGCTTCTTGGTCAGGCTCACGGGCGTCAGCACGCGCACCTCCACCAGCAGGTCGCCCTTCTGGTGGTGCCCGAGGTAGGGCAGGCCCTGGTCGGTCAGGCGGAACACCTCGCCGCTCTGGGTGCCCTTGGGGATATCCAGGGTCACCGGGTCGTCCAGGGTCGGCACCTCGATGCGGTCACCCAGGGCGGCCTGCACGAAGCTGACCTCGTGGGTGATCACCAGATCCTGGCCCTGCCGGCGGAAGGTCTTGTCCTGCTCCACGCTGACGACCACGTACAGGTCGCCGGGGGGGCCGCCGTGCAGGCCCGGTTCACCCTCGCCGCGCAGGCGCAGGCGGTTGCCGGTGTCCACCCCGGCGGGAATGCGCACGGACAGTTCGCGCACCTGCTGGAGGATGCCCGACCCCTTGCACTTGGGGCAGGGGGTGGGAATGACCTGGCCTTCGCCCCGGCACACGGGACAGGGCACGGCGATCTGGAAAAAGCCCTGGCTCTGGCGGATCTGCCCGCTGCCGCCGCAGTGGCGGCAGGTTTCGGGCTTGGTGCCCGCAGCCGCGCCGGAACCGTTGCACTCGTCGCAGGTCACCTTCTTGGGCAGGCGCAGGGTGACTTCGTCGCCCTTGGCGGCCTGCCGGAAGGAGATGGACAGGTTGTAGCGCATATCTGCCCCGGCCTGGGGACGCGGACCGCGCATGCGCGACGAGCCGGTGGCAAAGCCGAAGAGATCGCCGAAGATGTCGCTGAAATGCGCGAACACGTCGTCGGCGTTGGCAAAACCGTGGCCGCCGCCGTTGCCGTTGAGGCCCGCGTGTCCGAAACGGTCGTACCGCGCCCGCTTGTCGGCGTCGCGCAGCACGTCATAGGCCTCGGCGGCCTCCTTGAACATCTGTTCGGCCTCGGGATTGTCCGGGTTGCGGTCGGGATGGTACTGGAGCGCAAGCTTGCGATACTGCCGCTTGATCTCGTCCTCCGACGCGTCCCGGGCTACGCCGAGCACCTCGTAATAGTCACGCTGGCTCATGGCTGGCTATTCGGCCCGAAAGTCTTCCTCGGTCTCCACGTAACGCGCCTCTTCATCGGGCAGCACCTTGCCCGCGGCGATTTCGCGCAGGGCGGTGACCACTTCCTTGTTGCGCGAATCGACCAGGGCCTCGTACCCTTCGCGGTACTGATGCACGCGCTTGATGGCCATCTGCACGAGAAGGAAGCGGTTGTCGACGCGTTCCTGGCAGTCTTCAACGGTAATGCGGGCCATGGGAGCTCCTTGCGGAAAGGATTGGGCGTGCGGCACGGGCGCGCAACGCCTCTTTCAGGTAATGCGGCAAGGCCGGTTGTCCAGCCCCCCGCGCGAATTCCGGCGGGCGGCGGTGAACTTCCGGCATTGGGGCACATGGGCGACATAGGGGGCGGCACACTGGCGGCATGCGGACGCATTACGCCAAGCTGTGCAACATACCCGCCCTGTCAAGACGCGTCAAGCATGTCGTGGCGCAAGGCATGACGCCGACATGTGCCCTTTTATTACTGATGGATACCCGAACCGCGCCTGCCGTGCCCTCGCTGGCCGGGTGGAAAGGACGGGCCGGGCGAACCAGGCGAGAACCGGGCGAACCAGGCGAGAACCGGGCGAACCGGGCGAGAACCGGGCGGCCAGCCGAAACGAGCGGAGCAGGACGAACAGGCGATACGGCGGTGTCAGCGGTTGCTTCCGCCCCCGCACCGGGGTATCGGGGGGCGGCCCGGCGGTCCGTGTTCCGCCCCGCGCCGGTCGGCATCCGCCTGCGTCATGCCTTGCCGCAACATGCCGCCCGTGCCGCAGGCGCACCACCCGCCCCGCCATCCCGACGTACGGAGAATTCCATGCCCCGCGAAAAACTGTCCTACGCCCAGAAGCAGTGCGTCACCGCCGCAGGCAAGCTGATGCAGCAGACCGCCATGATCCACCCCGGCGCGCGCATCGGCGTGGCCGTTTCCGGCGGCATGGACAGTTGGGTGCTGTTGCAGGTGCTGAAGCTGCGCCAGCGCATCGTGCCCTTCAGGTTCGAGATCATGGCGCTGCACGTGAACCCCGGCTTCGACCCGCACAACCACGCCCCGCTGCTGCCCTGGCTGCGCGCCAACGGCGTGGCCTCGCACATCGAGGTCACCGACCACGGCCCGGTGGCCCATTCGCCCGCCAACCTGCGCAATTCCCCCTGCTTCTACTGCGCCAAACTGCGCCGCACCCGGCTGTTCGAACTGTGCAAGCAGTACGGATTGACCCACCTGGCCTTCGGCCACAATGCCGACGACCTAGTGACCACCTTCTTCATGAACCTGGTGCAGACGGGCCGGGTGGACGGCATGTCCATGAAGGAAGCCTTTTTCGGCGGCAGGTTGATGGTGATCCGCCCCATGATGCTGGTGGAAAAACCGGTCATCGCCCGTGCCGTGAAGCAGTGGAACCTGCCCGTGTGGTCCAACCCCTGCCCTTCGGCCTTCGATTCGCGCCGCAGCGAGATGACCGCCGAGGTGAAGGAATTGTGCAAGGGGAGCAAATTTGCAAAGGCAAACATTTTCAACGGGTTGATCCGATGGCAGCTCGGGTTGACACCGTCGGACCAATAACGCTAGACAACGCGTTAGGCTCTACGCCCATCCACGACACGCCACCCCACCGCCATGTTAGGGCATGTCGCAGCATGTCACGGCATGCGCCGCGCACCCCCCAGTCCCGTTCAACGCCATACCACCCCAGGATCGCACCCGACACATGCTGCTCGGCAAGTACCACATCGTCATCCTCAAGGAGCGCGACGGCGCCCACCGCAACCTGCGCATGCGCGGGTGGTTCGGCTTCGTCGCGGCAAGCCTTGTGCTGGCGCTGGCGGGTGCGAACGTGTGGCTATGGGGCTTCTACTCCGAAAACATGACCTTGCAGCGCCGCCTGGCCGAGGCCGAGCGCACGGTGGAGGAGCAGAACGGGCAGATGCTGAACATGGTGGGCAAGGTGCGCACCCTGCAGGCCGACCTTTCGCGCGTGCAGCAGTTCGACTCCAAGCTGCGCCTGATGATGAACATGGAAAAGGACGCTGGCGAAACCGCCTCCATGGGCGGCGCGCGTTCCGAAGATTTTTCCAAGAGCTACCTGCCCCTGCACCGCCAGGAACTGCTGGCCCGCAAGATGCACAGCTTCCTGCAGCAGCTTTCCACCGACGTGCGGCTGGAAGAGGTGCGCCAGCAGGAACTGGTGCGCGCCCTGCGCGACAACCGCGAGGTGCTGGCCGCCACCCCCTCCATCTGGCCCGCCGACGGCTACATTTCCTCCACCTTCGGCATGCGTGTCTCGCCCTTCACCGGCAAGGGCGAATTCCACAAGGGCATCGACGTCATCAACCGCCCCGGCACGCCCATCTATGCGCCCGCGCGCGGCACCGTCACCCTGGCCGGGGTGGATGGCGCCTACGGCAACTGCGTGGTGTTGCAGCACGGCGGGGGGCTTTCCACCCGCTACGCGCACATGCAGCGTTTCGTGCTGAAGGAAGGCCAGACCATCAACCGGGGCGACCTGATCGGCTATATCGGCACCTCCGGGCGCAGCACCGGCCCGCACCTGCACTACGAGGTGCGCCTGAACGGGGTATGCGTCAATCCCATGCGCTACATCCTGAACTAAGGGCCGCGTCCAAAGAAACAGCCCGTTGACGTTGTCGCTGCGGTATCCCGCCCGACTCACCCCACACTCTTTCCCCCACACTCCATGCTGCACATCTTCGACACGCCCTTCACATGGGACATCGAGTGGCTGCTGCGCGTCAACGTGGACTGGCGCAGCGCAGCGCTGGACCTGCTGATGCCGCTCGTCTCCAGCACCCTGCTGCTGTGGGTGGTCATCGCCGCCTGCGCGGCCCTGTACCTGGTCCGTACCGGCAAGGCCGGGGTGCGGCCGCTGCTGGCCCTGCTGCTGGTGGTGGGCATTGCCGCAGGGCTGGCCGACGCCACAAGCAACGTGTTCAAGAAAGCCACGGACCGGGTCCGCCCGTTGAAGGCCCTGCCGCTGGTCCACTATCGCGACGGAGGGGAATGGCGGCAGAACCCCACGGACTTCACGCAGCGCAAGAACAAGGGCGATTCCTTCGTCTCGGCCCACGCGGCCAACACCATGGCCGTGGCCGTGGCCCTGTGCGCCATGCTGCCGGGCCTTGGCGCGGCCTGCGCCGCCCGGCGCAAAGGCGGAACGCCTCCTGCGCCGGGCGCCGCCAGCGCCCCGGACACGGCAGCCAACCGCCCCCCCTCCCGCTTCCTGTACCTGGCCTTCCTGCTGCCGCTGGTGGTGGGATATTCCCGCCTGTACCTTGGCAAGCACTACCCGTCCGACGTGCTGGGCGGCTGGCTGGTGGGACTGCTGGCAGGATGCGCGGCGGTGTGGGCGTGGCGGCTGGCCACGGGGCGGCGCTAGGACTCGAATCCGCCCTGCCTATACGCCTGGGGCGCCCCAGCTACCCCCTCTGCCCCCGGACAAATGTGGCGGCCCTGAAATCATTTCGGGGCCGCCTTGTCATGCGCGCGCGGCACGTCGCCATGCAATGCCATTGTTTCCGCCCTGCCCCCTGCCATCACATGCACTGGTCCGCCACATTGTGGATGCAGCGACTCCGCATTATCCCGCAGCGGCGCACTCAATACAGTCTTACATTTTGCCATAAAGATTTTCCGTAACGCTCCGACACATACGGCAAGGATCACACTCCCCACAAAGCCCATGCGGCGGCTACTGAAGGCCGTCGGCAAAAGCAGGGAAAGGAGAGCGCCATGGCCGCCGTGCCCGAACTTGTTCCGTTACCTGCCGCGACGCGCATCGAGGAGCTTGTTCCCGCAGTCCCGCGCGACACCACGCAATCGCCGGAACATCCGGGCGGGCAGGACGAGTCCGACACCGTCAACCTGTCCTCGCAGGCCATGTGGCGCTACATCCGGGCAGCCGCTCCGGCAGCCCCGCAGCCCCCCGCGCCCCTTGCCATCGTTGCCGCCACGCCCGAAGAATTGCAAGGGCGGACAGGCGGCGTGCTGGTGTCCTTCACCACGGCCTCGGGACTGCTCGTTTCTCTGGAACGCTACGGAAGCGCCTCCGGGCAACCGGGGCAGTCCCCCGATTCCTCCCGGCCCACGGACGCGCGATCCGGCTACCTTGTCCGCATCGGCGCAAGCGAAGCGGAGCAGGGGTACTTCATCTCCACCAACGTCCTGATCACCACCGACGAAAACGGCGCGGCGCACTTGCGCGAATACACAGAGGGCAGCGAAACCGCAGGCGACGACGTCATCATCGCCATCCGCGCGGCAGAGACGGGCCTGGCCCTCAACGGCGGGGCAGGCGACGACACCATCGTCGCCCTTGCGGGCGCCGCCACGTCCATCACGGGCGGCGACGGCAACGACACCATCATCCTGCCGGAAGGCATGGACACCGTGACCATCGACACCGGAGACGGCGACGACACCATCACCGCCGCGCATCTCGGCCGGTCGGGGCAGGCCCGCGTGAACACCGGCAGCGGCGACGACACCGTCACCATCGGCGAACTGGCCACAAGGGGCGGACAGGCGGACATCGTCACCGGCGACGGCAACGACGCCGTCACCGTACGCGGCAGCGCCAACTACGGCGGACAGACCCGCATCGACACCGGCGGCGGCGACGACACCGTGTCCTTCGGATACCTAGGGTCCCAACAAGGACAACTGCGTGTGGACACCGGCAGCGGCAACGACACCGTCAAGGGCACGGCGCTGCTTGGCCAGGCGCAACTGGACGTCCGCACCGGCGATGGCGACGATGCGCTGCGGGTGATGGTGGGGGGCGCGGTTCAGGCGCGCATGGACACCGGCGACGGCAATGACACCCTCGACATCGACACCGTGTTCGGGGGCCAGCTTTCAGTGGACGCGGGCAGCGGCGACGACACCATCAACCTCGGCGGCCTCGGCGTGCCGGGCATCACCGGCATCAATACCGGCGATGGCAACGACACCCTGAACATCCGCTGGTTTTCGGGCTACGGTCTGCTGAACATCGACACCGGCGACGGCGACGACACCGTGAACGCCTTGTGGTTCAGGGGGGAAGGCCAGGACATCCGGCTGCGCACGGGCAACGGCGACGACACCGTGAATTCGGACTGGTCGGGGGCGATCCTTGCCGACCTGGACAACCAGATGATGCGCAACCTGGTACGCGAGGTGGACAGGCTTGGCGACACCCTGGCCGACCAGGCGGACGCGGGACGCTTCCTGGGGCGGGGCAGCTTCGTCATCGATACCGGCAGCGGCGACGACGCGGTGAACGCCTCGTGGACTGGGGTGGGGGCCGCCCGGGCCGTCATCGACACCGGCAGCGGCAACGACGGCATACAGGCGCACTTCATCGGCACGGGCGTTGCCAGCGTGGAGGTGCGCACCGGCGACGGCGATGACGCAACGCAGGTCCACATGGCGGGCAAGGGCACGGTGCTCCTTGGGGTGGACCCCGGCGACGGGGCCGACGCCGTGCGGGTATCCCAGCACTACAGCCCCGCCCACCGCGGCATGGCGGGCAACTATGTCCATGGCGACAGCATCACCACCACCATTTCCGTTCCGTCCGACACCAGGGTCCGACTGGCCCTTGGCGCGTACAGGGTCATTGACGACCTGCAAGGCGACAAGACCGCGGGAGATGACGCAGAGCAGACGCCCGACGAAAGTTGACCGCCCCGTCCACTCCTCACGACACCAACCGTTCGAGGCACGGCGCAGGCCATGACCGGCACACACGATACGCCAGAAATGCGAAAGGGCGGGACATTGCTGTCCCGCCCGCCTTCTTTTCGGAAAACACACCCCTACCCGGCGGCCAACCCTTGCAACTGCGCGAACGAATCGGCCAGCGGCGCGGCATCGGTCACGTCCTGGCGCAGAAAGGCGTTGATGGGGCCGTTCATGGCGATGGCCTTGTCGATGTCCGGGTTGCTGCCCTGCGCGTAGGCCCCGATGTTGATCATGTCCTCGGCCTTGCGGAAGGTGGCCAGGTGCCGGGTGATCACGCGGCCCGCGTCCACCACGTTCTTGGCGCAGATGTCGCTGCGCAACCGGCTGATGGAGCGCAGCACGTCGATGGCGGGAAAATGGCCCATGTCGGCCAGATCGCGGGTGAGCACGATGTGCCCGTCCAGAATGGAGCGCACCGCGTCGGCGATGGGTTCGTTGAAGTCGTCGCCGTCCACCAGCACGGTGTAGATGCCGGTGATGGTGCCCTTTTCGCTGCGGCCCGCGCGCTCCAGCAGCTTGGGCAACTGGGCGAACACGGTGGGGGTGTAGCCCTTTGTGGTGGGCGGCTCGCCCACGGCCAGCCCCACCTCGCGCGCGGCCATGGCGAAACGCGTCACCGAATCCATCATCAGCAGCACGTCCTTGCCCTGGTCGCGGAAATGTTCGGCCACGGCGGTGGCGGCATAGGCGGCGCGCATGCGCACCAGGGGCGACTGGTCGGACGTGGCCACGATGACCACGGACCGGGCCATGCCTTCCGGCCCCAGGTCCTTTTCCATGAACTCCACCACCTCGCGGCCGCGTTCGCCGATGAGGCCGATGACGTTCACGTCGGCCACGGTGTACCGGGCCATCATGCCCATGAGCGTCGATTTGCCGACGCCCGAGCCGGCCATGATGCCCACGCGCTGCCCCTTGCCCAGGGTAAGCAGGCTGTTGATGACCCGCACGCCCACGTCAAGCGGGTCGGAAATGCGGGGCCGGGCCAGCGGATTGGGGGGGGAGGCGTACAGGGGGGCCACGCCGGTGGTGACCACGTGGCTGCCGCTGTCCAGCGGCGCGCCAAAGGCGTCGAAGGCGCGGCCCAGCAGGGCGTCGCCTACGGGAAAGACGGGGGGCAGGCTGGTGTTGCGGATGAGGCTGCCGGGGCGGATGCCGCGCAGGTCGCCATACGGCATGAACAGCAGGTTGCCGTCGCGAAAGCCCACCACCTCTGCGGCAATACCTTCGCATATGGCGGGGTCCGGCGCGCCCCCCTGCCGTCCGGCAGCGCCGGGAAACCCGGACTCGCACCCTTCGGGCAGCATGTGGCACACCGCGCCCAACGGGGCCTTTATGCCGCAGCCTTCGGCAACCAGGCCCACCACCTTGGTGACCTTGCCGTAGGTCTGCATGGCCTGAACCTCGCCCAGCAGGCGCTGGCAGGCGGCGGGATCAAGCCCGGACAGGCGGCTGTCGTGCGGGCCTTCCACAGGGCTCACGGGCGATCCCCGAACAATGGCACGGGCAGGGGTGCAGACAGGGGCACGGGCGAGGTCGCGGGCGAAATCATGAGCGGGATCATGAACGAAATCATGGGCGATCCTCGGGCAGGGTCAGCCCGGCCAGCACGTCCTCGATGATCCGGCGACGGGTTTCGATGGTGTTGTCCACCATGCCGTCGCGGCTTTCCACCACCATGCCGCCGGGGCCGATGCCCGCGTCGCCCCGCACGCTCCAGGCCTCCAGACCGGGAAAGCGGTCCTTGGTGGCGGCGATGATGTCGGACACGGCCGGTTCGTCCTCGGGGTTCACGCGCACGGTCAGGGTACGGCGCTGCTCCAGCGCCTGCACCGACTTCACGAACAGCGTCTCCAGCACGGCGGCGCGCTCCGCGTCCACCACCAGGCCCACGCTGCGTTCCACCGCCGTGCGCATCAGGTCCACCAGATCGCCGCGCCACGCGGCAAAAATGGACGAGCACTGGCCCTGGATGGCGGAAAGCACGGCAGACACCGATTCCCCCATGGCCGCGCGAAACTCGTCCAGTTCGTGCTGGGCCTGGGTCATGCCCTCGGCATAGCCGTCGTTACGGCCCTGCTCGTGGGCGGCGGCACGCAGTTCCTCGGCCTCGGCGCGGGCCTGGGCCAGCACGTCGGCGGCCTTGTCCAGCACCTCGCGCGCCCTGGCTTCCGCCTTGGCGCGCACGCGCGCCATGTATTCCTCTTCGGTGGACTCGTCCCACAGCGGGCGCGGGTTGGCGCCCTCCATGCCGGTCAGGGTGGTTTCGGCAAAGGGGGTGGGCCCCATGAAGATGGTGCCCCACCGTTCCGGCTTGCCGGAATCAGACGAAGACATCTCCGCCTCCGCGGCCCACGATGATGCGGCCCTCGGTTTCCAGTCTGCGCACCGTCTTCACGACGTTCTGCTGTGCGCCTTCCACGTCGGACAGGCGCGTGGGGCCCATGATTTCGAGGTCTTCGCGGATCATGGTGGCCGCGCGTTCCGACATGTTCTTGAAGAACTTCTCGCGCAGGTCCTCGGAGGCGCCGCGCAGGGCCATGGTGAGGTCCTCGTTGGAGATTTCCTTGAGCAGTTCGCGGATGCCCCGGTCGTCCAGGGCCTTCACGTCCTCGAACACGAACATGAGGTTGCGGATGTCTTCGGCCATCTGCGAGGATTCTTCCTCGATTTCGGCCAGCACTTCCTCTTCGGTGGCGCGGTCCACGGCGTTGAGGATTTCGGCCACGGAGGGCACGCCGCCCACCTTCTTGCCTTCCTTGCCGCCCATGGCGATGAGCTGGCTTTGCAGCACCTTGTCCACTTCCATCAGCATGTCTTCGGGCACGGCTTCCAGGCGGGCAAGGCGCATGAGCACTTCGGGTCGCACGCCAGCGGGCAGGCTGGTCAGAAGCTCTGCGGCCTTTTCCGGGTGCATGTGCCCCAGGATAAGCGCCAGGGTCTGCGGGTGTTCGTTGCGCAGGATCTGGGACAGCAGGCGCGGGCTGACGTTGCCCAGTTCGCGGAAGGGCGCGGGGCCGGAGTCGAGGTTCAGCGAGTCCATGATGTACTTGGCGGTCTCGCTGTCCAGGTTCTTCATGAGCATGCGCTTCACGGCTTCCGCGCCACCGGCGATCATGTCCTGACCGGTGACCAGGGCATGGTGGAATTCGCGCAGGACTTCCTCCACCAGTTCCTTGGGCACGGTGTCCAGTTCCACGATGGCCTTGGAGACGGCGGCGATTTCCTGCCGCTCCATGCGCTTGAAGACTTCGGCGGTAAACTTGTCGCCCAGGGCGAGAAGCAGGATCGCCGTCTTCTGCGGCCCCTTAAGCTGCTCCAACCTTTGATCCGTCGCCATGCTTCAACCAGCTCCTGATGATGCTCACGGCCTGATCCATGTTCTGTTCGGCCATCTGCAGGGCGTGAGCCTTGATGTCTTCGATCTTCTTCAACGCGTCCAGCGCGTCCACTTCCTCGTCGCCCTCGATGAGCGCAAGGCGCTCTTCACCTTCGGGCAGACCTTCCAACCCTTCGATCATCTCTCCCTCCACGCGGGGACGGATCATGGCGAGCACCACCGGGCGCACCACCAGCACCAGGAACAGGAAGACCAGCAGGGCGTTGAGCAGCGGCTTGCCAAGGCGCAGGGCGTAATCCATGACCAGTTGGGCCAGGCTCGATTCCTGCGGCACGTCCGGCCCGCCGAACGAAATGCTGCTTACCTCGATGGTGTCGCCGCGCGCGCGGTCGTACCCCACGGCATTGGCCACCAACTGGCGGATGCGTTCGACATCTTCGTCCTTGCGCGGCACGAAGGTCCACTGGCCGTCCGCTCCCTTCTCATACGTGCCGTCCACGATCACCGCAACGGTCAGGCGAGAGATATCCCCCACCTGGGCCACGATGTTCTGCTCTTCCTTGTTGATCTCGTAGTTGGTGGTGCGGGTTTCGCGGTTGCCTTCCTGGGTGGACGCGCCGCCCGTGGGCGAATCGCCCCGGAAGTTGGCGTCGGGAGACCCGGCCTCGAGGTTGGAGCGGCCGCGCTGCGATTCTTCGCTGCGCTGTTCGCTGCGCACCACGGTCTTTTCCGGGTCGTACAGTTCCTTGCGGATGGTGCGCTGGCTGAAGTCGAGGTCGGCGTTGACCTTGGCGATGATCTTGCCCGCGCCCAGCACCGGGTAGAGCAGTTCTTCTATGCGCCGCTCAAGGGTCTGCTGCATGCGCAGCTTGTGGTCGAGCTGGGTGGTGGTCATGCCGTTGATGCTGCCGTCCTCGTCGGGGGCGTACAGGATCTTGCCGGTGGTGTCGGCGATGGACACCTTGTACTTGTCCAGCCCTTCCACGGCCATGACCACCAGGTTGACGATGGCCTGCACGTCCTTGGGCTCAAGCTTCTTGGAGGTGTCGCGCAGCTTCAGCACCACCGAGACGGACGGCTTCTGCTGCTCTTCGATGAACAGGCTGCGGTGCGGAATGACCAGATGCACCCGCGCGCTTTCGACGTTGGGAAATTCCGA
Source organism: Nitratidesulfovibrio termitidis HI1 (assembly GCF_000504305.1). Lineage (NCBI taxonomy): Bacteria > Pseudomonadati > Thermodesulfobacteriota > Desulfovibrionia > Desulfovibrionales > Desulfovibrionaceae > Nitratidesulfovibrio > Nitratidesulfovibrio termitidis. Next base: position 3,020,696 of record NZ_KI632512.1, on the reverse strand, counting down.
GATGGTGCGCGAAAGTTCGCCCTGCAGGGCACGCTGGTAGTTGATCTTCTGGACGAAGTCTGTCTGGCCCACCTTGACCTGGTCGAAAATCTCGAAACCGATGCCCTGGCCCACCAGGTTGCCTTCACCGGCCACCTTCAGCCGCAGGTCGTACACCTTGTCGGCGGGCACGGTGATGGAAGACCCGCCGCTCTCCAGCTTGTAGGCCACCTTGTCGGCCTGCAGCATCTTGACCACGCGGCTGGCGTCCTCGGGCGTCAGGTTGGAGTACAGCACCCGGTAGTCGGGCCGGTTGATCCAGAACACCAGGCCGAAGAACACGGCCACCACCGCCACGGCCAGACCGGCAATGAAGATGCGCTGCGAGATGGAGATGCGTTCCCAGAAGCCCTTGGCCTTCTGGATGACGTCTGCGAGAGCGGGAGCCATGTGTTCTTCCTCCGGGGTCGTCTCTGGCGAGTGGTCTCTGGACTGCTATGCAATGCGTGATGCGGTGGGCTGGAGTCTGGTGCGTGGAGTACTCGGATTTCCGTTCTCCGCCGGGGCACCGCGCGCCGGGCATTCGGATGATTCCCGTCGCCTGCCGGGCGCCCCGATCTGCCGGATTTCCGTTCTGCGGCGAAGGGCCCTCTCACGCCGGGGCATTCGGATGATTCCCGTTGTCTGCCGAGGAAGCCAAGCGGTTCATGAAGGGAGCGCACTCTTCCGTGCGTGACCGAATGAACCGCGCCGGATGACGATGGCAGCGGCGGGAAGGGCCGAATGCCCTAGAATTGGATGCGACTGAGTTCCTTGTACGCCTCCATGACCTTGTTCCGCACGGCGGAGGTCATGTTCACGGCAAGCCCGGCCTTCTGCAGGGTGATCATCAGTTCGTGCACGTTCTGGGTTTCGCCCGAGGCGAAGGCCTCGATCATGTTGGCCTTTTCGGTCTGCATGTCGTTGACCTTGGTCAGCGACTCGGAGAGCGTGTTGGTGAACGACTTGGCCTGAATGCCCGAGGCCGTGGGTGCGGCGGTGGCGCGGGTGGCCTGTTCGGCCTTCATGAAGTTGCCGAGGGCGTTGGAGTACGCCTTCAGCCCTACTGCCTGAATGCTCATGGCCTTGTCTCCCCGCTGCCTAGCGGCTGATTTCGAGGGCCTTGGTGTACATGGCCTTCACGGTGTCGATGGTGGTCACGTTGGCCTCGTAGCCGCGCTGGGCGGTCATCAGGCTGGCCATTTCCTCCACCACGTTGATGTCCGGGTAGGAGACGAAGCCTTCCTGGTCCGCATCGGGGTGGCCGGGTTCGTACACGCGCTTGAGGGGGCGCGAGTCGGTGGCCACGTGCATCACGCGCACGCCCTTCAGCTCGCGGTCCAGGGCGCCTTTCATGTGCTTGGAGAAAGGATCGTCGATGTCCTGGGCCGCCATGATGGTGGTCTTGCGCCGGTAGGGACCGCCCTGCTCGGTGCGGGTGGTCTTCACGTTGGCCAGGTTCATCGAAATGATGTTCATGTTCGTGCGCTCCGCATTGAGTGCGGAGGCGCCGATGTCGATGGCGGTCATGAAGTCCATTACTTCTGCCCTTCCTGTATGATGTTCTTGACGCCCTCAAGGTTGCCGCGAATGACGGTGGAGAGGGCGGTGTAATGCAGGGAGTTCTTGGCCATCTTGGCCATTTCCTTGTCCAGGTTCACGCGGTCTTCGCCGTGGATGATGCGCGGCTTGGCCGCCTTTTCCCAGTCGGCGTTGAAACCGTCGGCGCTGAACTCGGAGGGCAGGTGGTTCTGCTCGGTGCGGGTCATCCGCCCCTTGGCGTCCAGCCCCAGCGCCGCCTGCAACTGCTTTTCGAACTCCAGTTCGCGCGGCTTGTAGCCGGGCGTCCGGACGTTGGCGATGTTGCTCATGACGACATTCTGACGCTGGATCTGCATGTCCATGACCTTGCCGACAAGGTTCACATGCGGTTCGTAAAGGCTTTTCATGCGGGATTCCTCCCCTTTTCGCCCCTGGGGAGTGCGCCGCGCAGGGGGTGGTGGCCGCCGGTGCGGCCCGTGGATGCACCCCCGGTTCAGCAAGAGGTGTTCCAGCGCAATGAATATTTTGAATTTCACATAGTTACATTGAAAAAATGTCATTTCGCCCGCACCGTGTCCGCCGGAATGACGACGCCGCCCGATCCTCACGTGGATGCTCGGACGGCGTCGGTGTCAGGCGGCACATGCCGCCATGCGGCAGGATTTGCCCCCCCGTGCCGGGCAAGAGGGCGGTGGGGGACGGCAAACCGGCGCTTTGTGCCCGGGCAGACGGCGTCCCGAGCATGCCGGGGTTTGGCGCGGTGTGGGTGCCCCCTGCTTAACGATTACAAATACAACTTATATATTCATAGGTTGCCAACGCCATACCACACCGTCAAAATGAATTGGCATACGGATTGCTATGCTCGTTGCGCCCACGAATACTTCGCAGCCAGCAATGGCACGCATAGTGCTAAGCGAAGGACATGGGCACAGCTTTCCCGTGAGCGTTCGCGAAACCGACAGGCGAACTGCTCTGGCGCCGCAAAGGCGTCCGTCCCGCGCAGCGTGGGGCGACCCAGAAGCGAAATGCCCTACGGCATGGAGGGGAGAACATGAGCAACCATCTCGATTACGAAATCAACAAGGAACTGGGCGAGTGCTACCTTTTCATGGGTGACCTGGAAAAGGCCGAGGAGTACTACCGCAAGGCCGCCGGCAGCAACGGCGTGCATCCGGACCCGTACCTCGGGCTCGCCACCATCGCCGTGCAGCGCGGCAACCTTGAAGCCGCCCTGGTGCTGTACCGCAAGGCCTCCAACATCGAAGCCACCGACAAGTCGCTGGCGGGCATGGGCCTGGTGGAAATGGAAACCGGAGAGCACGCCGAGGCATTCGACCACTTCGTGGCCGCGCTGGGCATGAACCCCGGCAACCTGGTGGCCATGAACGGCCTGCTGCGCCTTGGCTACCACCTTGGCCGCATCGACGAAGTGGTGGCCCACCTGCGGGCCTTCCTGGAACTTTCCCCCGACAAGGACAACGTACGCTTCTCGCTGGCCGGGTGCCTGATCTCCCTTGGCCGCAAGGACGAGGCGCGGGCCGAACTCGAGACCATTCTCGACCGCGCGCCCGACCACGCCGACGCCCGCGAGATGTACGCCCTTCTCGGGTAGCCGAAGCGCTGGCCGCCCCGCGCGGCACGCCCCGGCAAGATACTCCCCTCCCCATACGATTTTCCGGCCCCGATGCTGGCGCTAGGGGCCGGAAAATCACCTTTCGCCGTCATTCTGCCAACGCTCGGACGGCGAAGGGAGCGGAAACGCAGTACGGGCGCATGGCACTTCCCCGGGGGAGTGCCATGCGCCCGTCAACGTTTTTCCGCCCCGGTGGGCACCGCCCCGATCTTCCCAGGCCCCCTGGATGCGGCCGGATCATATCAGGACGCCGGAACGCGCAAGCTCAGACCAGGGCGTTGAACAGATACCCCACCAGCATGATGCCCGCCCCCACCACGCCGAAGAACACGGCCACCAGCCGGGGCCTCAGCACGCGGCGCAGCATCACCGCCTCCGGCAGGGACAGGGCGATGACGGCCATCATGAAGGCCAGCACCGTGCCCAGCGCGGCCCCCTTGCCCAACAAAGCCTGCACCACGGGAATCATGCCCGCCGCGTTGGAATACATGGGAATGCCGATGGACACGGCCAGCGGCACGGCCCACCATGCCCCCCGGCCCATGATGGAGGCCATGAAGCCTTCCGGCACGTACCCGTGGATGCCCGCGCCCACCGCAATGCCCAGCACCACCCACGGCCAGACCTTGCCCACGATGTCGCGCATGGCCTGCACCCCGTAGTCGATGCGCCCGGACCAGGACAAGTCCGCCTCGTGCATCTGCTCGGCATCGGCCCGCACCTGCAGCACCCAGCCTTCGATGTGGCCCTCCATGCCCAGCCGCCCGATGACCCAGCCGGACAGGATGGCGATGGCCAGGCCCGTGCCCGCGTACAGGACCGCCACCTTCCAGCCCAGCAGGCCGTACAGCATGACCACGGCGATCTCGTTGATCATGGGCGCGGACACCAGGAACGAAAAGGTCACCCCCAACGGGATACCCGCCGAGACAAAGCCGATGAACAACGGCACCGCCGAACAGGAGCAGAACGGGGTGACCGTGCCCAGCAGGGCGGCCAGCACGTTGCCCACGGCCTCGCTGCGCCCGGCCAGCAGGCGGCGGGTGCGCTGCGGCGTGAAGAACGACCGCACCATCCCGATGCCGAACACCACCAGCGAAAGCAGCATGAGCACCTTGGGCGTGTCGTACAGGAAGAATTCCACCGCCTCGCCCAAGTGCGTGGACGGGGTCAGGCCCAGCAGGCCATAGGTCAGCGCTCGCGCGGCGGCGGGCAGGTTCAGGTACACGGCCCACCATGCCACCAGACACACGGTCATGATGGCAAGGCGACGCCGCAGTCCGGCACGCTCCTGCTCCGGCGAAAGGGCCGGAGACGGCCCGGTGGCGGTGGACGATGCGGAACAGGCGCAGCCGCCACCGGCAGGGGACTCTCCGCCGGAGAGAGGGGACAGAGGCGTCAGGGATGCCAGGGGCGCCGGTGAGGAACCTGCCCGGCCAGGCTGCCCCTGCTGGCCCGGCGTGGAGGCGCACCCGCAGCCGCCGTTGGTGGGTGACCCCTGCGCGGCAAAGGGCTGCAAAGGCCGCAACGCGGACGCATGGGCGCCGGGGGTACCGGGGGGCGTCGCGCTCTTGGCCGTCATGCAGGCGCATCCGGATGCGCCGCCCGTTGTGCCGGGGCGTGCTTCCTGTCCGTCCTGCCTCTCCGTCAAATTGCCGGCTGGCCTGGCCGCCTGCGTATCCCCGGGGGCTGTGAATGTCCCCGTACCCGTGCCACCGTTGCCGTTTCCGTTGGTCATCGTCGCACTTCCATCCGCTTGATGGCAAGCCGCATCACGGCGGCCATCAATTGCTCATTTGGCGTAATATGCAATTACTTCCACAAAAAAACACGCGCGTACGCCCGCCAGCGGTACCGCGCGACAACCGGCTACGCACCGGCCCGCGAGCGGCCAGCTAGTCGCCGGTGCGCAGAGCCGCCAGCCGGGCCAGATCCTGGGACAAATCCTGGGCGGCCTGGTCGATGTGACGCCCCGTGCATTCCAGGAAGGAGCGCACGCACCCCAGCGCCAGCGAATAGTAGACGTTGGCCCCGCGCTTTTCGTCGCGCACCACGCCCGCCCCCTTCAGGATGGACAGGTGCTTGGACACCGTGGAGACGTCCGAACCCACCAGCGCCTGCAACTCGCACACACAACGTTCGCCGCGCGTCAGTTCCTCGACCATCAGCAGGCGGCTGGGGTGGCCCAGCGCCTTGAATATCTCGGCCTGCGCCTCAATGAGCCGACGATGGGCGGCTGTCCGTTGGGGTGCGATCATTTGCATGTTTCGCCAAATACTCCTCCGGGCCGGACTTGGCAAGCCCCGCCCTCATGCCCGACCAACGGAACTGGTCGCCAGTACCGGATGCCGTACCCGGCCCGTCAAACGCAAACGCCCCGCCGCAGGATCTGCGGCGGGGCGGAACGGGCAGTGGGATCGTGCAGGCAACGCGGCGGCAGCCCGCGCGCGACGCTACTTCAGGTTGGCGGCGTACCAGTCGCCGGACAGACGCAGCCCCTGGCGCACGCTGTAGGCCGGTTCGTAGCCCAGCCGGGTGTGGGCGCGGCTGATGTCGGCCAGCGAATGGCGCACGTCGCCGAAGCGGAATTCGCGATGCTCCGGCCTGGCCGTGGCGGCTTCCGGCTTGTGGCGGCTGACTTCCTCGCGGATCAGGTCGAACAGCTGGTTCAGATCGGTGCGTTCGCCAAAGGCCACGTTGTACACCGTGTTCAGGGCCGCCTCGTCGGTGGCGACGGCAGCCAGCAGATTGGCCTGCACGCAGTTGTCGATGTAGCAGAAGTCGCGGCTGGTTTCGCCATCGCCGTTGATGAACACCGTCTCGCCGCGCAGCAGCGAGGCGAACCACTGCGGGATGACCGCGGCGTACGCGCCGAAGGGATCCTGCCGCTTGCCGAACACGTTGAAGTAGCGCAGGCCGATGGCCTTCATGCCGTAGCAGGTGGCGAACACGTCGGCATACAGTTCGTTGACGTACTTGGTCACCGCGTAGGGCGACAGCGGCTTGCCGATCTTGTCCTCGACCTTGGGCAGCGTGGGTTCGTCACCGTAGGTGGAACTGGACGCGGCGTAGACGAAGGTCTTCACCTTGGCGTCGCGGGCAGCCACCATCATGTTCACGAAGCCCGAAATATTGCTTTCGTTGGCCAGGATGGGGTCTTCGATGGAGCGCGGTACGGAGCCCAGGGCGGCCTCGTGCAGCACGTGGTCCACGCCTTCGCACACTTCGCGGCAGTGCTCCAGGTTGCGGATGTCGCCTTCCTTGAAGCGGAAGTTGCGCCACAGGTCCGCGCCCACGATTTCGCGCACCATGTCCAGGTTGCGCTGGTATCCGGTGGCGAAGTTGTCCAGCCCCACCACCTTCTGACCGTGCAGCAGCAGTGTTTCCAGCAGGTTCGAGCCGATGAATCCGGCAACCCCGGTGACAAGCCAGGTGCGGGGGGCGGCTTCCAGTTCCTGCAACAGGGCGGTATAACGGTTCATGATGGTGCATCCTCCCTGGGGAGTGGCGGTTTCTGATGGAATGACTATTGTACGTGCGCCGGAATGTCGCGTCAAAGGATGGCGCGCCGGACGGCGTTGCGCCAGAGCGCAGCCCGTTTGATGGGACGCAGCCCGTGCGCTGGGACGCAGCCCGTGCGGCGGGGCGCAGCCTGCGCGGAAATACGACAGTGCAGCGGGACGGCTTTCGACTCTTCGCCACAGGCCTGCGCCCTTGAAGACGATATTGCCGCGCACCACCGCAACGTGCGCGCTTCTACTCCCAACGCCACACCCTGTAAAGGGGCGGCAGCGCGGCACGAAACGTGTATGGGTTTGGCAGGATACAAACCCGGCGGCAGGATGATGACGCACGGGGCAAAGCCCCTTCTTCCGCCGCCTGCGCGGCAGCCGTTTCGCCCCCTTTTCAGCGTGCTGCCCACCTGTTACAAGGTGCGCGTTCTTCCGCCCCCCGCGCCGCGTGCGCCAAGGGCGGAGCAACACTTCCCCGGCACCCTGCCGGGACCTGCGTCCGGCCGTTTCTGCACGATCAACAGAACAGGCGCGACCGGACGCGCAGCCAGCGAGGCATCAGATGAAGGTCGCCATTCTGGGCAATCAGGCCCGGGCCATGGTCAATTTCTGGAGCATGCTCATCCGCAGGCTCCGTGCGCTGGGGCACGAGGTGCTGTGCATCGTGCCCGACGCCGATACCGACACCGAAGGCCGCGCCGCGCTGGAAGCCATGGGCGTCCGCGTGGCGGGCTACCCGCTGGACCGCAAGGGGTTGAACCCCGTGCGCGATGCGTCCACCTTTGCCGCGCTGTACCGGCTTTTCCGACAGGAACGGCCCGACGCGGCCTTCTGCTTCACCATCAAGCCGGTCATCTACGGGGCCACGGCGGCTGCGCTGGCGCGCGTGCCCGCCCGCTACGCCATGATCACCGGGCTTGGCTACATGTTCGAGGCGGATACCCCGGTCAAGCGCGTGCTGACCAGGGTGGCCGCCCTGCTCTACCGCGTCGCCCTTGCCTGCGTGCGCACGGTGTTCTTCCAGAACATGGAAGACCGCCGGGTGTTCGAGGACAATCACATCATCCCGCACGGAACGTCCGTGGCCATGTGCCGGGGCACCGGGGTGGCGCTGGACCATTTTGCCCAGGCGGAACCCGTGCTGGACCCGCCCACCTTCCTGCTGGTGGGCCGCCTGCTGGAGGCCAAGGGCCTGCGCGAATACGCCGGGGCCGCGCGCCTGCTGAAGACAAAACACCCCGACGCCCGCTTTCGCGTGCTTGGCCCGCCGGAAACCGGACCGGGCAGCGTGCCCCTTTCTGAAGTGGAAGGCTGGACGCGCGAGGGAATCATCGAATATCTTGGGCAGACCCGAGACGTGCGCCCGTACGTTGCCGATGCAAGCGTGGTGGTGCTGCCCTCGTGGCGCGAAGGCACCCCCTGCTCGGTCATGGAAGGCATGAGCATGGGCCGCGCCGCCGTGGTCACCGATGCCCCCGGCTGCCGCGAGGTGGTGGAGGACGGCGTGAACGGCTTCCGGGTGCCCCTGCGCGATCCGGAGGCGCTGGCCGCCGCCATGGAACGGTTCATCGCCGACCGCAACCTGATCGCCCGCATGGGGCAGGCCGGGCGACGGCTGGCCGAGACCGAATTCGACGCCGACAAGGTGAGCGAGCATATTCTGCGGGTGATGCGCCTGGCGTAGGTACGGCCTCCAGATTGGCCTTTCGCCCGTCAGGTCCGAATCCGGAAACAGCCCTGTAGTCAGCAAGGGCGCAACAGCCCCACGCGACGAAAGATTTCCCATCCATTCCGGGAGGAATGCGTGAACGACAATATCCGTAACGGCCTGTTCCGCCTGCTGGATGCCCTGTGCATCCTCATCGCGCTGTACGTGGTCGGCGAAACCATGCTGCCCGACGAATACAGCGTGCTCGTGGACTACACGGGCGCCTCGTTCTTCACCACCTTCTTTTTCCTGCTCTCGTTCTACGTGCTGGACTGCTATTCGGTGGGCGAGGAAGACTTCCGCGATTCCGTGGCCCGCGTGGCAGTGGCATCCGTTCTGGGGGTCATCGCCACCGGCTTCACCTTCTATTCGTTCGAAAGCTGGCGCTTCGACCGGGCCACCTTCGTGCTGCTGCTGGTGCTGGTGGTGGCCCTGTGCCTGACCTGGCGAGTGGTGTGGCACCGCATCGGCAAGCGCTTCATGAGCCGGCACAAGGTGGTGCTGGTGGGCGTGGACCGCGCGGGCAAGGTCCGCAACCTGCTGGCGCAGAGCATGCCCCATGCCGAAATCCTGGGCTATGTGGGCGAAGGCGACATGGACGCCGACGCCGGGCCGTGCCTTGGCCCCTCGTACGACCCCATCGGCATCGCGCGCAGCCATGGCGCCACCATGCTGGTCATGCTGCCCGACGCCCCGCTGGACGAGGACATCGCCCGCGAACTGCTGCGCGCCAAGCTGGGCGGCCTGATGGTGGTGGACATCCGCACCCTGTACGAGCACGTGGCCGGGCGCATTCCCGTCAGCCTCATCCGCGACGAATGGCTGCTGATGGAAGACGGCTTCAACCTGAACACGCAGGGGTCCATGCAACGCCTGAAACGGGTGTTCGACGTGCTGACGTCCTTCGTGCTGCTGGTGCTTACCCTGCCGATCATGGCCATTGCCGCCATGGTCATCCGGCTGGAATCGCCCGGCCCGGTGATCTACAGGCAGAAGCGCGTGGGCCTGCAGGAAAAGGAATTCACGGTGCTGAAGTTCCGCTCCATGACCGTGGACGCGGAAAAGAACGGCGCGGTGTGGGCGCAGAAGGGCGACACCCGCGTGACCAAGGTGGGCAAGTTCATCCGCAAGGTGCGCATCGACGAACTGCCCCAGCTGTGGAACGTGCTGCGCGGCGACATGTCGCTGATCGGCCCGCGCCCGGAACGCATGCAGTTCGTGCGCGAACTGGAAAAGGTCATCCCCTACTTCTACGTGCGCCACACCGTGAAGCCGGGCGTTACCGGCTGGGCGCAGGTCTGCTACCCGTACGGCGCTTCCATAGAAGACGCCCGCTACAAGCTGGAGTACGACCTGTACTACATCAAGAACATGTCGCCCCTGCTGGACCTGAAGATCGTGCTCAAGACCGTGGGGGTCATCCTGTTTCCCAAGGGGGCGCGGTAAAGGCCATTTTCCCCGATACGCCAAAGGTCGGCCACCCATGGGTGGCCGACCTTTTTCGGTTGTCCGCCCTGCTTGACGATATGCACTGCAATCTATATTTTCAGCACATGAAATGGGACGTCAGCTTTTGCGATGAATTCGACGCCGAGTTCGACGGGTTCGACGTTCCGCTTCAGAACGAACTACTGGCGCGGCTTTCGCTGCTGGGGGAAACCGGGCCTTCGCTGGGCAGGCCCCACGTGGACACCCTCAAGGGTTCCCGGCATCCGAACATGAAGGAACTGCGCTTCAGCCTTGGCCGACAGCCGTACCGCTTCCTTTTCGCCTTCGACCCGCTACGGAACGCCGTGGTGCTGGTCGGCGGCAGCAAGGCTGGCGATGCCCGCTTCTATGATCGGCTGATTCCCGTTGCCGAGGCCCGGTACGACCGGCATCTTGCCACGTTGCAACCATAGGAGGGCAATCACATGGCCCGCAAGCTCAGCGCCGTTATAGCCGCACTGCCCGAAGACCGCCGGGAAATCATCCGCAAGCGCACCGCCGAACTGCGCATGGAAATGAACCTGCGTGAATTGCGCCGGGGACTCGGTATTTCTCAAAAGGCGCTCGCCGCCGCACTGGATGTTTCGCAGGCCACCGTTTCCAAGCAGGAACGCAGCGGCGACATGCAGATCAGCACCCTGTGCCAGATCGTGCACGCCCTTGGCGGCACGCTGCGCATCACCGCGCAACTGCCGGGCCGGAAGGAAGTGGAAATCACGCCGTTCTCGGATGCCTGCCGGGTGTGACGGCACACCGCCAGGTGCGCGCCTCCCCCAACCAGAACGTTTGTGGGGTGAGAGCACGAGAGAGGGGGGCTTTTCAAAGCCCCCCTCTCTCGTATTCAAACTCTTTTTTCTTATCCATCAGCCCACAGCCGTCAGCAAATCCTCGGCAACTGCTCCCCTTCCAGCATGGAGAGCAGGCGGTGACCACCCATGGGCGTTTCCAGGATGACCTGTCCGGCGCGGCCCGGCCCGGCGCCATCGGCGGCCAGCACGGTGCCGATGCAGGCTGCGTCCGCCCCAAGGGGGCTTTGGCGCAGCACGGCAAGGGCGGCTTCGGCCTTTTCCTGCGGCAGGATGCAGATCAGCTTGCCCTCGTTGGCGAGGTACAGCGGGTCAAGGCCGAGGAAGGAGCAGCCTTCGCGCACGGCGTCGCGCACGGGGATGTCCCGCTCCGCGATGCGCATGACCACGCCCGACTGCCCGGCGATTTCGTTCAGGGTGGTGGCAAGGCCGCCGCGCGTGGGGTCGCGCAGCACGTGGATGTCGCCCACCTCCAGCAGCAGCCGTTCGGTCAGCCCGTTGAGCGCGGCGGAATCGCTGCGCACGTCGGCGGAGAAGTTCAGCCCTTCCCGGTGCGACAGGATGGTCAGCCCGTGGTCGCCCATGCTGCCGCTGATGATGACGGCGTCACCCGGCTTCGCGGAATGCCCGCTGGGCGAGGGGTTCACGATGATCTCGCCGATGCCGGTGGTGTTGATGAACACCTTGTCGGCCATGCCGCGCGGCACCACCTTGGTGTCGCCAGTGACGATGCACACCCCGGCCTCGCGCGCGGCGTTGCCCATGGAGGCGACGATGCGTTCCAGCACCTCCATGTCCAGCCCTTCTTCCAGGATGAACCCGCAGCTCAGGTAGCGGGGCCGCGCGCCCAGCATGGCCACGTCGTTGACGGTGCCGTGCACGGCCAGCGTGCCGATGTCGCCGCCGGGAAAGAACAGCGGGTCCACCACGTAGCTGTCGGTGCTCATGGCCAGCGGGCCGGTCAGTTCCAGCCGGGCGGCGTCGTCCAGCGTGCGCAGCACGGGGTTGTCGAAGTGTTTCAGGAACAGTTCGCCGATCAGGCGGTGCGCGGCCTTGCCGCCGCTGCCGTAATCGAGAAGAAGCGTATCACCGGCCATGCGATCAGGCCTCCACGTTGTACTTGAAGTAGGCGGCGCAGCTGCCCTCGGTGGACACCATGCACGGCCCCACGGGCTTGGCGGGCGTGCAGGCCTTGGCGAACAGCGGACAGTCGCAGGGCTGCATCTTGCCCTTCAGCACGTCGCCGCACTTGCAGCCGGGAATGGGCCGGGCCTCGGGCAGGGTCAGGCCCAGGCGGGCCATGGCGTCGTACTGCTCGAACTCGGGCCGGAACACCAGCCCGCTGCCGGGAATGCAGCCGATGCCGCGCCACAGGGCGTCGGCAGGCTGGAACACCATGTCCAGAATCTCTCGCGCGCGCGGGTTGCCCGCGTCGTCCACGGCCCGACGGTAGGAATTGACGATGGCGAACTGGCCGGACTTGCGCTGCTCCACCATAATCAACAGGGCTTGCAGGATGTCCACGGGGTCGAACCCGGCGATGATGCCGGGGGTGTGGAATTCGTCGGCCACAAAGCGGTACGGCTCCATGCCGAGAATGGTGGACACGTGACCCGGCAGCAGAAAGGCGTCCACCGCACAGTCCGGGTCGGCCAGCAGGGCGCGCAGCGCGGGCGGCACCAGCTTGTGGAACGAGAGCACGCAGAAGTTGGTCAGCCCCTGCTGCCGCGCCATCAGCACCGTGGCGGCCACGGTGGGAGCGGTGGTCTCGAAGCCGATGCCCAGAAACACCACGGTGTCGCCGGGGTTGTCGGCGGCCAGCTTCAGCGCGTCGTGGGCGGAATAGACGATTTCCACCCGCGCGCCCTTGGCCTGGGCCAGCTTCAGGTTGTCGCCGCCGGGGCCGGGCACGCGCATCAGGTCGCCGAAGGTGGCGATGATCACGCCGGGCTTTTCGGCCAGTTGCAGGTAGGCGGCCACCTCGCTTTCGTGGGTCACGCACACCGGGCAGCCGGGGCCGGACAGGTGCTTGACCCCGGCGGGCAGCAGCGGGCGCATGCCGCTCTGGAAGATGGCCACGGTATGGGTGCCGCACACTTCCATGAAGCGCAGGGGGCGGTCCAGTTCGCGGTGCAGCCGCTCGACAAGGCTGCGGGAAAGGTCCGGGTCCTTGAAGGCCGTGGAGAAATTCACGCTCACGTTGGTCTTCCTGCCTGTCGCTGCGTCGGCGGTGAACCCGGATGGCCCCGGAGAATCCCGGATTGGTCCCGGATGGTTCCGGACAATCCCGGATGACCGCTGAGGGACGGGCCTTGCGGGCCGCCCGCCGGACGATGATGCGCCGCCGGGCCATGGGCCGGGCAGGCGCGACGCGACGGCGGTACCGCCCCTGGGGCATGGCCCGCCGCCCGCACGGTTTTACGCGGGCAACCCCATGCCCTCCGCACCGTGTCCCGATGGTGCTACGCCGTGCCAAGGGCTGCTGTCAACGCGGCGGAAGCACAGGCGCGGGCGGTGGCATGCCCCCCTGCCCACGGGCCAGTGGTGCGGCGCGGCCACGGTTGGGCAATTCCGCCGGTGCACGGCGGGAACGCGCCGTCCTCGGCGCGCCATCCTACCAGCCCGTGCCATGTCCCGACCGGCAGCAGGTCGCATCCCCGGCACGCGCTTTGCCTTTTGCCGTGCCAGTGGTTATGTTCGCGGAAGTGGCGAACGCGCGGCGCATCGCACGGGACCGGCATCCGACGGTCCGCCCCGCCCGCGCGTCACCAGAGGAGACCGCATGACCGCCACCGGGGGTATGCCCTTTACCGGCGACGAGGAAAATCCGCGCGAGGCGGCTGCTGTCCGCTGCATGACGCCGGACGACCTGCCGCCCCTCAGCTTTGCGACGCCGAACCCCGCCAGTTCCGCCAATTCCGCCAATTCCGCCAGTTCCGCCAGCCCCGGCAGCCCCGGCGCGCTCGCCGGTTCCGGAAACGCCTGGCCCGTGCCCGACATGGCCGCCTGCCATACCCTGTGGGACCGCTACGCCATGCCCGACCACATCCGCGCCCACAGCAACAGGGTGGCCGACATGGCCATGGCGCTGGCCCGCGCGGCCCTGGCTAGGGACGCGGACCTGCACCTGCCCTCGGTGCTGGCCAGCGCCCTGCTGCACGACATCGCCAAGGCCTACACCATCCGCTTCGGGGGCAACCACGCCCAGCTCGGCGGCGCGTGGACCCTGCACGAAACGGGCAACCCGCGCATCGCCCAGGGGGTGATGCACCATGTGCACTGGCCGTGGCGAGTGGACGTGGCCGTGCCGGAGTGGCTGATGCCGCTGATCATCATCTATGCCGACAAGCGCGTGAAGCACGACCAGCTGGTAACGCTGGAAGAACGCTTTGACGACCTCATCGAACGGTATGGCCGCACCGAACGCATCCGCGAGCGCATCCGCGAATCGCACGAGCAGGCCGTGGAGATAGAGCAGGCCCTGTCCACCCGGCTGGGCATGCCCCTGCACGATGCCGTGCCGCGCAACGGCGAACTGACGGTCAACGCGGGTTGAGGCTTCGCCGCAGCCCGCGCGATGCCCGTCACCGCCCTCCCTGACACCTCTCTTCCCTGATCCGCCAAAAGGTTCCCGCATGAAGCCCGACCCCTTGCACGCCGCGCTGCTGGCCGTCTACGGCGGCGTCTGGCGTCTGGCCCGCCCCCTGCTGCGCCGCAATGCCCGACTGGCCGAAGGCTATGACCAACGCCTGGCGCCCGACGGCTGGGCCGAGGCGGCCCGGCTGTGGGTGCAGGCGGCTTCCGGCGGTGAAGCGTATCTGGCGTGGGAACTGCTGCGCCATCTGGACAGCGAGTTCTCCGTACTGCTCACCTCATGCACCCGGCAGGGAGTGGAGGTGCTGGAAAAGGCCCGTGACTGGGCCGCCGCACACCGCCCCGGCCTGCGGGTGCAGGTGCGCTACTTTCCCTTTGACGAGCCGGGCCTGATGCGCCGCGCGCTGGACCAGGCCCGCCCATGCGCCGTGGCCCTGCTGGAAACGGAGCTGTGGCCCGGCCTGCTGTCCGCCTGCGCGGCGCGGGGCGTTCCCGTGGCCGTGGTCAACGGGCGCATGACCCCGCGCACCCTGGCCGGATATCTGCTCACCCCCGACTTCTGGCGCGGGCTGGCCCCGGCGCGCATCGCCGCCATCTCGCCCGACGACGCCCAGCGTTTCGGCCTGCTGTTCGGGCACGACCGCACCTCGGTCATGCCCAACATCAAGTTCGACCGGGCCTTGCCGGAAACCAGTGCGTCTGGCCCAACTGGCACGACTGGCGCAACGGGCTCGACTGGCCTTGCGGGCACGGTGCTGCGGGCTGCCGCCCCGCTGGTGGTGCTGGGATCGGTGCGCGAGGAAGAGGAAGCCGCCCTGCTGCCAGTCGTCGAGCGCATCTGCCGGGAACGTCCCGACGCGGACATCGCCGTGGCCCCTCGCCACATGCACCGCGTGCCCGCCTGGGTGAACGCGCTGGAGCAGGCCGGGTTGCCCTGGGAACTGCGCTCGCGGCGCACGGCCCCGCCTTCCGGCGATGCGTCCGCGCCCGGCACGGTGCTGGTCTGGGACGTGTTCGGCGAGTTGGCCGCGCTGTACGCCAGCGCCTCCGCCGTGTTCGTGGGCGGCTCGCTGGCCCGGCTGGGCGGCCAGAACTTTCTGGAACCGCTGACGCACGGGGTGGTGCCCTGCGTTGGGCCATCGCGCGAGAATTTCGCCTGGGTGGGTGACGGATTGCCCGAGGCCGGTCTGCTGGCCGAGGTGGCCGACGGCGATGCCCTGGCGGAGGCCCTGCTGCAACAGTTGCGCAGCCCCCTGCAACGCGAGGTGATACGCCATCGCTTCGAGGAATGGATGGCCCCCCGCCGTGGCGGTGGACGCATGGCGGCAGAAGTGGTGCTGGCCGTGGCCGGATTGCGCTGAGCCCTTCGCGCCCGGCCCCCTGAAGCAAGGGAGCAAGCCGCCCGGCCGCCGCCGGGCCCGATGCCCCCAACCTGCCGACAAGACCGGCCATCCGGCCCTGCCGACAGATCACCCGCAGGGCCAGTACACCCGCAACGACCGGATTATCCGGACCGGCCAGCCTGCCCTGCCCGGGAATCCGCCCCGGCTGCACAATCCCCACCATCGGCAAGGCCGCTTCCTGCCGACCAGCCATCGCCCCCCGCCTCGCCGCCCCCGCAGTGGCGGGCCATGCAGCGCAGCAATTCCCCGCGCGAAAAGGGCTTGGCCAGAAAACCGGTGCACCCCGCCGCCGCGCAATCGTCGCGGAATTCACCCACCACGTGCGCCGTCAGGGCAATGACCGGCGTGTGCGGCAGGCCCTGCTCGCGTTCCAGGGCGCGGATGGCCCGCGTGGCCCGATACCCGTCCATCACCGGCATCTCGATGTCCATGAACACCAGGTCGAACTGCCCGGCGGCGTAGGCGGCCACGCCTTCCTCGCCGTTGTGGACCTCGGTGATGGCGCAGGGACGCCCGCGCAGGTACAGTGAAAAGAGCAGCCGGTTGCTGGGGCTGTCCTCCACCAGCAGGATGGACAGGGGCCGTAGCGGACCCGGTTCCTGGTAACCCGGCTGCGCATCCGGCAGATCTGGCGGGGCAGGAGCTTCGGCCTGCCCGCTGGAACCGGCCTGCCCGGCGGGACCGGTTGGACCGGCGGGACCGGTGGGACTGGCAGCGGCCACGCCTTCCAGCGCGACCGAATCGACCGTATCCACTGAATCGGCCACATCAGCCACATCGGGCGAATCGGGCAGATCGCCGGGCCGTGCGTTGGCCAAAGCGGCCTGCGCCATTGCCCCAACCGGGGAACCCTGCGCAGCCGGAGAGACCGGGGCATCAAAAGCATCAAGGGCATCACGGGTATCGAGGGCATCAAGCCCCCAAGCCTCCTCCAGGGCCGTTCCGCAGGCGCCTTCACCGACGGGCTGCATGGGCAGGGTGAAATACACGGTGGTGCCCCTGCCGGGGGCGCTTTCCAACCAGATGGTGCCGCCCAGCATATCCACCAGCGCCCGGCAGATGGACAGCCCCAACCCGGTGCCGCCGTACTGGCGGGTGATGGACGAATCCGCCTGCATGAAGCTTTCGAACACCACGTCCTGGTGTTCCGGCGGAATGCCGATGCCCGTGTCCGCCACGGAGAACAGCACTTCCATCCGCCTGCCGGGGGGCATGCGGCAGGGTGAGGCGCCCTGCACCGCCCGGACCGCATCCGGCCGGGCGTCACGGCCCGGCACGTTGCCGTCGGCGGGCTGGGCCAGCACCATCACCCGCCCGGCGGGGGTGAACTTCACCGCGTTGGAGACCAGGTTGCCCAGAATCTGGCGCAGCCGCAGCGGGTCGCCCACCAGATCGTCTGGCACGCCGGGCAGCACGGCCCAGTCCAGGCGCAGGGCGCGCCCGTCCGTACCGGTGGCGGGTTCCATCTGGCGGCAGACCTGCTCCATGATCTCGCCCAGGCGAAAGCCCACCCGCTCCGGCACCACCCGCCCCGCCTCCAGGCGCGAAAAGTCCAGCACGTCGTTCAGCAACGCCAGCAGCGAATGGCCGGAACTGCGCAGCACGTCCAGATAATCGCGCTGCTCCGGCTCCAGGGGGGTGCGGCCCAGCACGTCGGCCATGCCCAGCAGGGCGTTGAGCGGGGTGCGCACCTCGTGGCTCATGCGGGCCAGCAACTGCGTCTTGGCGCGGCTGGCCGCCTCGGCAGCCTCGCGCTCGCGCTCGGCGCGGTGGCGTTCCACGCGCTCGGTGATGTCGTGCACCGCGCCTTCGATGTACAACTGCTCGCCGGTCTCGCCGGTCACCGCGCGGGCGGTCAGCGCCACGTGCACCACGCTGGCGTCGCGCCTGCGCAGGCAGGTTTCCAGCGATACCCGTCCTTCCTGGCGCAGGCGGCGCAGCAGTTCCTCGCGCTCGCCGGGGCGCACGTAGAACTGCTCGCCGATGTCCGTCACGGAAGACACCATCTCGTACGGCGAGGCATAGCCGAACATGCGCGCCATGGCCGGGTTCACCCGCAGAAAGCGCCCCTGCGGCGTGGACTGGTAGATGCCCTGCGCCGATTCCTCGAAAATGCGCCGGTAATTGGCCTGGGCGCGGGTAAGTTCCCAGTTCAGCAACTCCAGTTCGCGGTTGGCGCGGGCCAGGCGCTCGCCCGACTCCACCTTTTCCTGCAGCGCGCCCAGCAGGCTGGTGCGGTTTTCCTCCAGCGTGGAGGCCATGTGGTTCACGGCCTGGGCCAGCTGGCCGATCTCGGCCATGCCCGCGGGGGGCAGTCGTTCGCTGTAATTGCCGAGCGAAATGCGCCGGATGGCGTGCAGCAGTTCGTGCAGCGGCCGCACCACCCGGTCGGCGATGAGAAAGCCCGTGCACACGGACAGTCCCAGGGCCACCACGGCGGCCAGCAGGGTGTATTCCACGGCGGTGCGCAGCCGCGAGCGTTGCGGCCCCACGTCCACGAACACGGCCAGCGCGCCCACGGGCATGCCGCTGCCCCCCGGCAGGGGCTGGTAGCTGACCAGATAGGGCTTGCCCGCCACCTGTTCGTACCGCTGCAGAAAGGGCAGACTCTGCCCCTGTCCGAAGCCCGGCCCCAGCCCGAAACCCTGCGCCCTGCCCGGCTGGCCGGACGAAGCGCCACCGCCCGGCCAGCCGAGCAGGCCCCCCCCGCCGAAAAGGCCGCCGCCAAACGTGCCGCCGGACACGCCGCCGCCGGAATGCGCCCCGCCCGCAGCACGCCCGCCAGCCAGGCCACCGGGCGGCGCTCCCTGCGCAAGGTCGGGCCGGTCCGGCCAGTCGGCCACGTCGGCGGTGCCGTCGCCGGGAAACAGGGTGCCGCGCGGTCGTTCGCCGCCCAGATCGAACACGGCCACATCGGCGCGCACCGCATCCCCCAGCCCGCGCAACAATGAGCGGTTCATGGGGAACGACACCACCGCCGCCCCCACGATGCGTCCGTGCTGCCGGGCCGCCAGCCCTTCCATATCCACCCTGCCGGTGATTTCCTCCGCATCGGAGGCAAACGGCGTATATGGGGCCACCTGCTCGGGTAACGGGGACGATGGGGACAGGGGGGGCGCACTGCCCAAAGACGATTCCGGCAGGGCCGCCGGGCCCATGGGCGCGGGCAGGGGCCGCCGGATTCCCCCGCCGGGGCGCGGGCCCGCCTGCTCCAGCGGCACGATGACCGGCACCACCGCCTTGATGGCCAGACCGTCGGCGGACCGGAACACGTCGCGCCTCGACAGCCCGCGCAACGCCTGGCGCACCATCAACGCTCCGTCCGTGGTGGCGCCGTTGGGGGTCACCCCGCCCCCGGGACCGTCCGCCCCTCCACCGGCAGGCAACAGGCGCACAACGGGCTCGGCGCCCATGTCGAACACCTCGATGCAGGCGCGGGGCCACAGGCCGTGCAGTTCGGACAGGCGCAGGCGCAGGCCCGGCATGTCGCCGTCATATTCCACCCGCAACCCGGCCACCACGCGGGCCAGGGCCTCTGCCGTGCGCGACAGGCGGGTGAGCTGCAACGAGGCCGCATCGGCCAGGGTACGCCCCTGTGCATGCAGATAGCTGTCGGTCTGCACCGTGGTCACCTGCACGAACACCGCGCTGACGATGCCCAGCGGCAACAGGCAGACCAGAAAACACCACCCCACCATCCGCAGGCGCAGGCCAGGGGCGGGCGGCACCGCACGCGACAGAAAATGCCGCAGCGGAAAACGCGCCCAGCAGCGCGCAAGGTGGGTGCGCAGGAGGCCGATCATGGGCGGGTGGGGGAAAAACGAACGGAGGAGGAGAACGAGGATGCTACACGTGGCCGCGCGGCTGGGCACCGGCCCGTGCCACGCCACGCCGCCACACGCGCCCGGAGGACGGCGATGCTGGAGGTACGGACTGCGGCGCTGGACATGCGGAGCCTCTGGGCCGTCTGGCGGAAGAATATCGAATTTCCGGGCAGCATAGCCAATCGCCATGGGGCACGCAACGAGGCGAGGCCCGCAACCGCCCATGGGGGGGCATGCCGCTCGGCGCGCATGAATGGACCCGACATATCAGGAAATCCAAAAAAGCCAGAGGCCTCACCGGACGCCTCACCGGACGCCTCGCCGGACGCCTCACCGGACGCCTCGCCGGATGCCCGCCGGACACGAGCGCCCCCGGCCCCACGCAGGCTGATGCGGGCGAATCGGGCCGAGCAGGCCAGGCGGGCTGAGAGGCCAAACAGGCCGGGCTGGACCGTGCGGCCCCGAACCTGCCCCGACAAGATGGAAACGGGCCGGGTTTGCATCAGGCGCTCACCTTGTTATGGTGTACGCTGCACGGTCGGGTGAATCCTTCGCCCGCCACGACACGGGAAAGGAGGAGAGCATGCCCCGCTTCAGATCGCTGAAGACCCACCTGCGCGCGTTGCTCGCTTCCGCCGAGTGGGAAAGACATCTGGACGACATAGTGAACCTGCCCGGCAAGGAAGCCGTGGGGCCGCTGCTGTCATCCCTGCTGCTGGGCGGCGAGGCCAAATGGCGCGCCGTGGTGGCCCTGGGCCGGGTGGTGGCGCGCATCGCCGACGCCAACATGGAAGACGCCCGCATCATCATGCGCCGCCTGATGTGGCACATGAACGAGGAATCGGGAAACATCGGCTGGGGCATCCCGGAAGCCTTCGGCGAAATACTGGCCTGCCACCCCCGGCTGGCCGACGAATACCACCGCATCCTCGTCTCGTACGTGCGAGAGACGGGCAAGGACGACAACTACTGCGACCACGCCCCCCTGCGGCGCGGCGTGTACTGGGCCATAGGCCGCCTTGCCCAGGAACGGCCCGACCTGCCCGGCTTTGTCGAAACGGCGGTGCCCGCCCTGCTGGCTGGCCTGGCCGACTGCGACCTGCCCGCGCGCGGCACGGCGGCCTGGTCCCTTGGCGTGCTGTCCACGCCCGAAGCCCTGCCCGCACTGCGAGAACTGCGCACCTGCGACGCCCCGGTGGAACATTTCGAACGCGGACGCCTGCTGCTCTGCACCGTGGGCGAACTGGCCCAGTGCGCGGCCCAGCGCATCGAGGCCCAGTGCCAACCGCCCACGGGCAACGCCACGCCCGACGCGGACGCCAAGGGCACGGCGGCGTAAGCGGCTGCCGCCGGGCAAGACCGCGACAAATGGAAAACGGGGCTCCGCCCCGTACCCCGCCGGGGGAACATATTCCCCCGGACCCCCTTGATTGACGGCCACCCCGAACAGAACCGGACAGGCCCGCGACATCCACATCGCATGTAAACAACCCCGCCCGCCTTCCTTACGGAGGCGGGCGGGGTTGTTGTTCTGCTCTTTCTTCAACACTGTTGCCGAACGGCAATTAGGACGAAGCGTGCATACGGCAAGATTTTCGTTCTCCGGCAAGGAAGGCGAGTTCCGGGCGAGGGGAGTGCGGCAGCCGTTATGCGAGCGCTCGCGCGAGCATTACGGATGGCGACCGCAGAGCGCTTCCTTAGCGACCGTCGCACGGGACGAGCCTGACGCGGCCGGAGGGCGAAAAGACGCCGTATGTAGCTTCGTCACAGGTCTTGGCGGTACTGCATGGACTGCCGCAACGTCTCCCGATCCATGAACTTGACCTCGGACCCCAGCGGAATGCCCTGGGCCAGCCGGGTCACACGCACCTGCGGGTACTGCCGGGCGATCATGTTGCGGATGTAGGTGGCGGTGTTTTCCGCCTCCACGGTGGTGCCAAGGGCCATGACCACCTCGCGCACCGTGCCCTCGGCCATCCTTTTGGTCAGCCGGTCCAGTTCCAGCGAATCGGCATGCAGGTTGTCCAGCGGGGCCAGCAGGCCGCCAAGGATGAGGTACTGGCCCTTGTAGAAGCCGCCCTCTTCCAGGGTGAGCATGGAATCCCACTCCGACACCAGACACAGCGTTTCGCCGCTGCGGGCCGGATCGGTGCAGATGCCGCACGGGTCCACGTCGGTCAACGCGCCACAGCGCCCGCACAGATGCAGGTTGTCGCGCAGATCATGCACGGCGCGGCCCAACCGGCGGGTTTCGCTGGCAGGCCACTTCAGCAGGGTCATGGCAAGGCGCAGGGCCGACTTGGGGCCAAGGCCGGGCAGCCGGGAGAGCTGCTCCACCAGCGCCTTCAACGGTTCGGGCAGTCGCTGCACGGACACTCCGGGTTACATTGCGGAAATCGGTTTTTCCAGTCGTTGCAGAGGCTCTGGGACAGTTGCCGCGCGACAGGATGCGCAGGGGACACCGCAGGAGGCGTAGCCACAAGGAGGGATTTTGTTCTCTGCCAAGGAAGAACGCCTTTTTGTGAAGGGAGTGTACTCTTATCGTACTCGACCGGAGCAAAAAGGCGTTCTGACGCAGGCAGAGGGCAAAAGCCCCCTTGTGGCGGCGTCTCCTAGAAGAGGCCGGGCATTTTCAGGCCACCGGTAAGCGCCCCCATCTCCTTCTCCATCATCTCCTTGGCCTGGCGCAGCCCTTCGTTGACGGCGGTCAGCACCAGATCCTGGAGCATTTCCACGTCGCTGGGGTCCACGGCCTTGGGGTCGATGACGATGGCCTTCACTTCCTGCTTGCCGGATACGGTCACCTTGACCATGCCGCCGCCGCTGGTGGCTTCAAGGGTGCGTTCGGCCATTTCGGCCTGAAGCTTGCTCATCTTGGTCTGCATGACCTGCGCCTGGCGCAGGAGGTCGTTCATACCGCGCATGGATTCCTCCGGATGGTTCTATTGGAGCGGGCTGTCGGACAGGGGCCGACAGGACAGCATGGTGGCCCCGAACTGCTCGCGCAGCAGGCCCACGGCGGGGTGCCGTTCGGCCTCGGCGCGCAGTTCCGAGGGGGTCTTGATGCGGGTGGTGGGGGGCAGCACCTCCACCGTGGTCCCGTCGCCGAAGTAGGCGCGGGCGTACTCTGCAAGGGCGGTCTGGTTGCCGGTGGAACAGAGGTGCTCGTACTGGGTGCGAAACCGCGTTTCCACGATCAGGCGGGCGCCGTCCATGCGGCCGCGCGCCTGCCCCAGCACGGACAGCCCGTTGCCGCCGTTGCTGCGTTCCGAACAGTAGCGCACGAAGCCGTCCCACGTGGCGTCGCCCTGAGGACCGAATGCGGCTGCGCCGGATGCAGATGTGTCGAATGCCTCGCCCGAAGAAGGGACGTCAGCGGCACGCGGGGTGTCCGTCACTGCGGGGCCGCCGGGCACAGCATTCGCGCCGGGCGCGGGATACGGCACGTCATCCCACGGCAGCGAGGTGTCAGCCCCGCCGCCCGAAGGAGCAGGGACCGCCGCCGGGGCCGCATGCTCCGGGCGGTGAAAGCCGCCCGAGGCCTGCACGCCCGACGCACCGGGCACGCCGGACGACGAAGACATGGACGATACCGACGACGCGGCCTGTGGCCGGGCCTGCCCCGGGCCGGGATACCGGCCCTGCGGCGGCTGGGCCTGCGGGAACGATTCGCCAGACTGGGCGGATTGGCCGAATTGGCTCGCTTGGACGGATTGAGCGGATTGGGCACCATAGCCGCCCTGTCCCCCATGACCGCCCTGACGGGGCGGCATGGAGCCGTAGCCCCCCGCGCCCCCGCCGGGCATGCCCGAACCGCCAGCGGGGCCAGCCCCGCCGCCGCGCGACAGCTGCTCCAGCGAGACAAGGCGCGGCAGCATGGCCAGGTTCAGCAGCAGAAGTTCCAGCGCCATGGCCGGTTCCAGGCTGGTCAGCACGCGGCGCTGGCCTTCCAGGGTCATCTGCCAGCAGGCGTGGATGTGCGTAATCTCGAACTTCGGGGCCCATTCCAGCCACTGGCGGGCCTCTTCTTCCGGCAGGTCCAGCGCGGGCAGGGCGGCCTCGCCCGCCTGGCGCAGCATGAACAGGTTGCGCCAGGTAGCAGCCAGTTCACGCAGGAAAAACCCTATGTCCACGCCCTTGTCCAGCAGGTCGCGCACCACGGCGGACACCGCCACGCAATCCTGCGAGGCCAGGGCCTGCATCACCTCGAAAAACAGTTCCTGCCCGGCCAGGCCCAGCACGCCGCGCGCGCCTTCCACGGTCAGGCGGTCGCCACCAAGGGCCAGCACCTGGCCCAGCAGCGACATGGAATCGCGCACGCTGCCCGCGGCCCGCCGCGCGATAAGCCGCACCGCCGCCGGGTCGAAGTCCTGCCCCTCGCGGGTCAGCACGCCGACAAGGTGGGCTTCCAGCTCGTTTTCGGGCAGCCGCTTGAAGGTGAAGTGCTGGCAGCGGCTGATGATGGTCACGGGAAATTTGTGCGGCTCTGTGGTGGCCAGCACAAAGGTGACGCGCGGCGGGGGTTCCTCCAACGTTTTCAGCAGGGCGTTGAACGCCTCGCGCGTCAGCATGTGGGCTTCGTCGATGATGAAGACCTTGTAGCGGCCTTCCATGGGCGCGTAGCCGATGGCCTCGCGCAGGCGGCGGGCGTCCTCGATGCCCCGGTTGGACGCGCCGTCGATTTCCACCACGTCCACGTGGTTGCCCATCACCACCTTGCGGCACTGCTCGCAGGTGTTGCACGGCTCGCCGGTGGGGGCCTTTTCGCAGTTCAGCGCCTTGGCCAGGATGCGGGCGATGGTGGTCTTGCCCACCCCGCGCGTGCCGCTGAACAGGTAGGCGGGGGCCACACGGTCTTCCGCCGCGGCGCGGGAAAGGATGGCCTTTACCGTCTCCTGCCCGGCCACCTCGGCGAAGGTCTGCGGGCGGTATCTGGCGGTGAGGGGGGCATTGCTCATGACGTGCGGGCCTGCTGCGCCGCCTGTCCCGCCCGCCTTCGCGCGGAAGGACGGGACGCCGGACGGGGCGCGGGTTGGTGCGTGCCGTGGGGCAGTGAAAGCGCTACGCTACGGGGTATCCGGGGCTTCTGGGGCTTCCGGGCTGTCCGGATTGTCTGGGCTACCGGGGTTTCCGGGCCGTAACGCACGCCGCACGCCGGGACGGGCGCCCGGCGTGCGGCGATCATACACGGACGGACCCTAGATGGTATAGCGGTGCAGCCAGTGGGCGTAGGCCGGGTTTTCACCCTTCACGGCCTTGAAGTACTCGCCCTGCAGGTGCTTGGTCACCGGACCGGCGGTGCCCTGGCCGATGACGCGCAGGTCCACTTCGCGGATGGGCGTCAGTTCGGCGGCGGTGCCACAGAAGAACGCCTCGTCCGCGATGTACAGTTCGTCGCGGGTGAACTGCTGTTCCACCACTTCGTAGCCCAGTTCGCGGGCCAGGGTGATCAGGCTGTTGCGGGTAATGCCGTCCAGCACCGAGGTGAGCGGGGTGGTCTTGATGAGCTTGCCGCGCACGATGAAGATGTTTTCGCCCGTGGCTTCGGACACGAAGCCCTGGGTGTCCAGCATCAGGCCTTCGTCGTAGCCGTCGGCCTTGGCTTCCATCTTGGCCAGCACCGAGTTCACGTAGTTGCCGCAGGTCTTGGCCTTGGTCATCATGGCGTTGACGTGGTGGCGGCAGAACGAGCTGGTCTTGACGCGGATGCCGTGTTCCAGCGCTTCGGCGCCAAGGTAGGCGCCCCAGGGCCAGGCGGCGATGATGGTCTGCACCGGGTTGTCGCCGGGGTACACGCCCATGGCGCCCGCGCCCACGAACGACAGGGGGCGGATGTAGCCTTCGGCCAGCTTGTTGCGCTTCAGGGTTTCTTCCACGGCGCCCACGAGCTGGTCTACGGTATAGGGAATGACCATGCGCAGGATCTTGGCCGAGTTCAGCAGGCGCTGCATGTGCTCGCGCAGGCGGAACACGGCGGACCCGCCGTCGGCGCACCTGTACGCGCGAATGCCTTCAAACACGCCCACGCCGTAGTGCAGGGTGTGGGTCAGCACGTGCACGTTGGCTTCGTCCCAGGGCACCTGCTTGCCGTCAAACCAGATGGTTTCCGCTTTCTGGACCATGTTTCCTACCTCTCGGATGTACGCCCCGCGTGTTTCGGGGCACGTTGGCGGGCCGCGCTGGCGGGCGCATGGCGGCCAGCGATGGCGGCACGGCCACGCCTGTGTGGTGACGAATATGGCGCGCCGGGCCCCCGGCGCACCGCGTGGTGTGAAGACGTGCCACGCTAATCAAGCCACCCGGCAAGGTCAAGACGCGACGGGGTGGAACGGGGGCCGGAACGGGGGAGCGGACAGGTGGGGGCGCGGCCAAGGGGAGCGGGAGGACGGGGGCGGCGGTTGTCCGAAGGGGGGAACACCGGATGACGGTGGGATGGCGAGGGGATGCGGGCCGGATGCCGCCCGGATGTTGGCAGGATGCGGGCAGGATACTGGCGGAGGTGGACGGAAGCCGCCGTGGTGGCGGGCAGACACTGCGGTGCGACGCGGCGCGCCGTGCGCATCCGGCAAGCGCCATGGCCGTACACCCTCCGGACGGCCACCCCACCCCGCTGCGGCCCTGTTGCGGCAACGCCGGGCCGAAACCCGCATGCTACGGGTGCGGCATTTCCACCATCAACCAAAGGAAATGCCATGTCCGCATCCACACGCGGGCGCGCATCCCGCCGCGCCCCTGCCCAGCGTTCACCCCAGGCCATGTCCACCGAAGACTTTTTGCGCACCGTGGTATTCGCCAAGCGGCCCCGCGACGAGCGGGCCGCGCCCGCCGGAGGGGCAGTGCCTGTCGGAGGGACTGTGCCTGCCGGAAGGGCGGCACCCGCCGGGCCGGGGTACGGCGCGGACGCATTCCCGGCGGCTCCCCCCGCTTCCGGAGCTTTCGCCATGCCCGCACCCCACACGCCCCATTCCCGCGCCGAGGGTGCCCCCGGCGGGACGGACGGGGCTGCCGCCTCTGCCGTCGCTCCCCAGTCCGGCGACATCCCCCCCGCGCTGGACGTGCAGTGCGCCTTCTCGCCCGACGGCAGGCTGCGCGCCAAACAGGAACGCTGCGGCGGGCGCGCCGCCAGCTACGACTACACCCACGACGAACGCGGCCACCTGACCGAGGTGCGCCGCGACGGCCAGGTGGCGGAACGCTACACCTACAACACGGCGGGCCAGCGCATCACGGCAAGGGTGAACCCGCTGCCCGGCATGTCGCGCGACGCGCTGCGGATGCTGGAGACGGAGCGCGCCTTTGCCTACGATGGCACGGGCCGCCTCGTGCGCGCGGGCCGGGCGCGCTACATGTACGCCCCGGACGGCACGCTGCGCTGCCGTGAGGAAGGGCGCAACAGCACATGGTTTTATTATGGCAATGGGGCCAACGGGGGCAACGGGGACAATGGAGACAACACCGCCGGGGGCGCACCCCATGCCTCCCCCGATCCCTACAGTCCCTATGACCCCCATGATCCCCATGCCCAGCTTGCGCCCGTGGCTCTCGATTCGGTGGTGCTGCCCGGCGGAGACATCATCCGCTACCGCTTCGGCGATAACGGCATACCCTTCATGGTGCTGCGCAACCACGCGCCCAGCGAGGAATACCAGTGGCTCGACCCGTTGCGCCTGGCCCGCTTCCGCGACCACCGCACCGGCTCGGACTACACCTTTCATTACGGCGGCGACCGCGTGCCCGAGGCCGTCACCGTATGCGGCCCGGCACTCGACAATCTGGAAGGGGGCCTGCTGGACCTGTCCATCTTCCGCAAGGACGGGGAACCCGCCGCGCCGCAGCGTTCCGCCACCTTCCGCATCGGGTGCGACCAGGTGGGCACACCGAAAGTGCTGCTGGACCCCGATGGCCGCGTGGTGAAGCGCATGGAATACGACAGCTTCGGCAACCCGCTGCTGGACACCTGCCCGTACTTCTTCCTGCCGCTGGGCTTCGCCGGGGGGCTGGTGGACCGGCACACCGGCCTCGTGCGCTTCGGCTTTCGCGACTACGACCCGCGCACCGGACGCTTCACCGCGCCCGACCCGCTGGGCGACACCGGCGGCGACCACGACCCCTACGACTATTGCGTGGACGATCCGGTCAGCGCCTTCGACCCGCTGGGGCTCATCGGCGAATCCGTTGCCGCCAGAGGATGGGACGAATCCAAGCACCCGCGCGACGCCATCGGCAGGTTCACCTTCGCCGACGGTGACGACGCCATGACGCTCGAATATCGCCACCCCATGCCGTCTCTCCCGCGGGGCAGCCTGACGCTCCCCTCGCGCGCACACCCCGGCATCTACGCCGACGAACTGCTTCTCAGGCCGTTCGGCCCAAGGCATGGCGAGGAACTCATCGCCAGCACCTTCCCCGTCGCTCCCGGCGTGCAGCCCCCGAACGGCCAACCGGCTCCAGACTCAAGATTCTCCCCCGAAAACCGCCCCATGCCTTCGAAGGACGGCTTCCAGCCGCTGGGTCCTGGCGGCCCAGAGCGAGGAATAAGCCGTAACAGACCATACTTCCGTGACGGAAGAGCGCCGTACGCCGTCAACCTGTTGCTGGCTGATGCAACACCCATGGAGTCCGGGAAAAATGCTCCGGATACCGATAGCGAGAAGACCAAAGACAACGTAGACACAAAGGTACACGAAATAGCACAGCAATTACGCCCGTGGTGGTCATATCCATATGGCAGCGAAGAAAAACAGGAAGGAATTGCGAAAATGCAAGATGCATTAAAGCCCGAACTTAATACCTGGGGAAAAACAATTCACAACATTGGTATTAATTCACCAAATGGCCAACAAATGGCTCTTGATTATGGAATAAATCACATCAGAAGTGAAATCAAAAACAGGAAAAAAAATAATTCCAAACAAAATACAAGAAAAACCAACGGCAAATAATAAAAGATGTCTGGCGTTGCTACATAACATTCCGCAACGCCAGACATCTTTTAAAAACAATCACTCTATGAACGTTATTGTGTTCGAAAAAATTTAGACAGTATAATTAGGTATATACAACACACAAACGCTTCAAGAGCACCTCCTGAACCCAAAACAATACCTGCATCACGCTTGAAAAAAAATATATTTACTACAGGGTTTGACGGATTCATCTTATAATATGGAACCATACTGTTTGCAGAAACAAAAAACATAAACAAAGAATATACCATTATAGCTGATAAAACACCATTCATCTTCTTTACATCATTTGCCTTCACAATTGTCACGCACATCACAACTGTCCAAAAAATAACAAATAAATACACATATACATCGTGTGCAGCGGCAAATATCCCTGCAAAATGCCAAAAGATACATTCCGAAAAAAAAATACCAAAAATGACGATGCGTTTTTTACGCATAGAATCCATTACATCCTCCAGTCGAAAATGATCTACGAAAAGTATACTCCTTACAATACACTAAGATGGACAGAAAAATACGGCGCCACAGCACGCCGCTTTCTTTCCATTTTTCAACAATCACAAAAATCATCAACAGCACGGCTATCGCTTTTTCTCTGAGCGTCTCCATACGCCCCTTCGCAAATCTGAACTTTTCGACCATGCATTCACATTTTATATATTTGATAATGAGACAACGCAAGCCAACAATCCATGCCCCTGAGAAACAACTCTCCAATGCGGGCTCCTGGCTCAGAACATCCTCCCCCTGTCAACAGCGCCTTTCCATGCGATACGCAATAGCCCGCAACTCCGACCTTCCGTCATGCCGAAGCGGAACTGCTGAAACGCATCCCCGCCACACATACCGGCAAATAACCCGTCCCGACCTGCGCGGGTGCCACCGGGTGCTGGAAGTCACTCCGGACATGCGATATGGCTTGGCAACTTCCAGCACCCAAGGTAGGCTCAGCATGCGTACCCCCCACCCGTTCCTGTTCGCGCTTCTGCTTTCGCTCTGGCTGCCCGCAAGTCTTGCCATGGCCGCCTGGGAAAAAGCGCCCCTTGCCGACCCACGGGAACCGACGTTCCCGCTCCGCTTCGAGGAGTGGACCTGGGAAGGCACGCTGGACAACGAACCCGCCACCCTGACCATGCGCGGCTGGACCAACAAGGATGGCAGTTTCGTGGGGTCCGGCGTCTGCACCCAGCAGGGCCGCCCGCCGCGCCGCGTGTCAGGCGGAATTTTCGCCCTGTGGTGGGTCTCCGGCATGCGGTTGAGGGAATGCCCTCCGGGTGAAGCACAGTGCCATAACTGGTATGCTCATGTCGGATGGGAGACGCCCACGGACTACCGCGCCCACGACGGGTACATCGACAGCGCCCCATGGGGACAGGAACCAACATTCGCATTCCGCCTCATTCGGCAAACCCCGCTTCCTCCGCCTGTCCCGGCCCCCGTGCGCCCGCTGCCTGTGCCCCCACAGCATTTTGCGGACAAGTCACAGCACTGGACCCCCAACTCCATGCCCGGCTTTGCGGAGCAACTGGTCGGCATGCTGTCGCCGGAGCATTACGAAGGCATCGCGGGCTTCAGCAGCGACAAGGACCCTGCCTGCTTCATGGGCTCGCAGGGCAACCTGCTCTGCGCGGGCCACAGTTCCGGCTGGGTCACCCACCCTGCGGCCTTGGCGGTAAGCCCGCAGGGGCGCGTGGACGTTCTGATATTCGATGCGGGCTGGCCGACATGCCCTATCGCATGGCACTACACCAACGATACCGAAGACATCGACAGGATGCCCGGGGATATCGAAGAGGCCGTCCGACTGTGGGAACTCCATCCCAGCGACGGCGACCCCATGCACCCCGCCACACCGTGGCTGCACTTCGGCCCGCTGTCCACACAGCACAGCCCCCTGGCCAACCCGGCCTCGCCGGTCATGCCGGTGCGGGTCGAGCAACGCACCTGGACCGGCACCGTCAACGGCACCGCCGTCACCGTGACCATGCGCGGGCTGGCCGACGAGGAAGGACGTTTCACCGGGTCGGGCGTCAGCACCCGGCAGGGGCAGCCTCCCGTTGCCATTGCAGGCGGGGTGTTCAGCCAGTGGTGGCCCTCCGCGCGGGGCATGCGCCTGTGGGAGTGCGCGGGGCAAGGCGACAACTGCATCCAATGGGAAGCCGATGCCTTTGACACGCAATGCTCGCGGGCAGGCTTCACCCAGCAATCGCCCTCCCTCGAGGAACTCCCGTTCCGCCTGTGCCGTGCGGAACCCACGCCCGGGCAGGAAAACGCTGCGCCGTCCATCCCTCCCCCGTTCTTGACGCCGTTGCCGGTCAAGCTCCGGGAGTTTCAGAAATTCTTCCACCATGACCAGTTGCTGGAAATCCCCGGTTTCGCGCAGCGCCTTGCCGCCATGCTGCCGCCCGCCGTGTATGAACTGGTTTCCACCATGGCCATGCTGCCCCTCGCCCCCAACCGCAAGGAATCCCCGACAGGGGGACACCCCGGCGACTGCCTCGGCGACCGCAACGGAGCCGTGTGCGCGGGAGAGAGCGAGCAGCGTCCGGAAATAAACATGGCCCTGTTCGTCTCGCCCAAGGGACGGCTGGATGTGCTGGTCCACACCGCGCCGGGCAACCCCATTCCCCGCGCGTGGCACTACACCAACGACACCGCCAACGCCGCAACCTTCACCGGGTACATGAACAAGCACCTGCCCAAGGTGCTGCGCCTGTGGGGCGTGCCGCGCGGCACGAAGATTCCGTGGGTCCATGTCAGCGCCCTGCTTGCGGCGGAGGGCGAACTGCCAACCAAGACCGACGCAATGCCAGCAGGCGAAAAGCGGAACACCGCCCCCTGAACTGCACCAGGCCAGACCTGCGAGCCGCCTCAGCCCCTGACAGGGGGTGCCGCAGGGTGCCCCGGACGGTATTGTTCCCCTTCGCGCTCTCATGCGTCCCGCAACACGCCATCCGCATCGCCTGCGGCCAATAACCCGTCCCGACATGCGCAGGGCCGCCGGTGCTGCCAATACTGCCAGCACTGCCAGTACTGGAAGTCATTCCTGACATTCGACATGGCCTGGCAACTTCCAGCACCCACAGGCAGGTTTCGCATGCGTACCCCCCGCTCGTTCCTGTTCGCGCTTCTACTTTTGCTCTGGCTGCCCGCAAGCCTTGCCATGGCCGGATGTGGGGCGGGAGGCGGCGGTTATCCGAAGAGGAAGAAACAGTCACTGTTCCAGGGGGCGTCCGAGTGATGCCGTGATGGCGGTCGGGGCGCCCGGAGATGCCGGAAGTTCCCCGGGAGCGAGTCGTGCGCATCCGGGGAACACCATGGCCGTACACCCTCCGGACGGCCACCCCACCCCGCTGCGGCCCTGTTGCGGCAACGCCGAGCCGAAACCCGCATGCTACGGGTGCGGCATTTCCACCATCAACCAAAGGAAATGCCATGTCCGCATCCACACGCGGGCGCGCATCCCGTCGCGCCCCTGCCCAGCGTTCACCCCAGGCCATGTCCACCGAAGACTTTTTGCGCACCGTGGTATTCGCCAAGCGCCCCCGCGACGAGCGGGCCGCGCCCGCCGGAGGGGCAGTGCCTGTCGGAGGGACTGTGCCTGCCGGGCCGGGGTACGGCGCGGACGCATTCCCGGCGGCTCCCCCCGCTTCCGGAGCTTTCGCCATGCCCGCACCCCACACGCCCCATTCCCGCGCCGAGGGTGCCCCCGGCGGGACGGACGGGTCCGCCGCCTCTGCCACCGCTCCCCAGTCCGGCGCCATCCCCCCCGCGCTGGACGTGCAGTGCGCCTTCTCGCCCGACGGCAGGCTGCGCGCCAAACAGGAACGCTGCGGCGGGCGCGCCGCCAGCTACGACTACACCCACGACGAACGCGGCCACCTGACCGAGGTGCGCCGCGACGGCCAGGGGGCGGAACGCTACACCTACAACACGGCGGGCCAGCGCATCACGGCAAGGGTGAACCCGCTGCCCGGCATGTCGCGCGACGCGCTGCGGCTGATGGAGACGGAGCGCGCCTTTGCCTATGACAACACGGGCCGCCTCGTGCGCGCGGGCCGGGCGCGCTACATGTACGCCCCGGACGGCACGCTGCGCTGCCGGGAGGAAGGGCGCTCCAGCACGTGGTTTTACTATGCAAATGGGGGCAACGCCGCCGGGGGCGCACCCTCTGCCTCCCCCGACCCCTACCGTCCCCACGCCCCTCATCATCCCCATCATCCCCATGATCTCCATGACCAGCTTGCGCCCGTGGCTCTCGATTCGGTGGTGCTGCCCGGGGGCGACATCATCCGCTACCGCTTCGGCGACAACGGCATGCCCTTCATGGTGCTGCGCAACCACGCGCCCAGCGAGGAATACCAGTGGCTCGATCCGTTGCGCCTGGCCCGCTTCCGCGATCACCGCACCGGCTCGGACTACACCTTTCATTACGGCGGCGACCGCGTGCCCGAGGCCGTCACCGTATGCGGCCCGGCGCTGGACAACCTGGACGGCAACCTGCTGGACCTGTCCATCTTCCGCAAGGACGGGGAGGCCGCCCCACCGCCGCGCTCCGTCACCTTCCGCATCGGACGCGACCAGGTGGGCACGGTAAAGGTCCTGATGGACCCGGACGGCAAGGTGGTGAAGCGCATGGAATACGACAGCTTCGGCAACCCGCTGCTGGACACCTGCCCGTACTTCTTCCTGCCGCTGGGCTTTGCCGGGGGGCTGACGGACCGGCACACCGGCCTCGTGCGCTTCGGCTTTCGCGACTACGACCCGCGCACCGGACGCTTCACCGCGCCCGACCCCCTGGGCGACACCGGCGGTGACCACGACCCCTACGACTATTGCGTGGACGACCCGGTCAGCGCCTTCGACCCGTTGGGGCTCATCGGGGAAGCCATCATCGGTCAGGGGTGGGACGAATCAAAACACCCACGCAACCCGGACGGCACGTTCACCTTCTCCCATGGCGGTGGAGCCATGACGCTCGAACACCGCCAGCCCGTGCTCCCTCTGCCGGAGGGCAGCCTGACGCATCCCCCACGGGTACGCCCCGGCATTTACCCTGGCGAAGTGATTCTCAAGCCGTTCGGCCCAAGACGTGGCGATGAACTCATCCTTGGCCTCCCCACCGGCAGATCCGGCCAGCAGCTACTGAACGACGAGCAGCCTCCGGACTCCCGGCTCTATCCCGAACAGCGCCCCCGGCCCTCGGAAGGCTACACCCCGCCGCTGGGACGCGGCGGCTCGGGGCGAGCAGAAATCCGCACCTTGCCGCACTACAATGACGGCAGATCGCCGTATGCCGAAAACCTGTTGATGGCCAGTAACGATTCGGGGCAGCCCACCCCTTCCCCGCAAACTGCACCTGAAAAAATCGGTCAAAAAAAATATGACTTGCTTAAGGACCGCATCAAGCAAAACCATCTTGAAAGCGACCCCATCGGCCATTTGTATGCAACCCTGACCTTTCTTGAGGGAAGCCTGGAAAGTGGCAACTGGGAAAATCCAACACCAAGCTTTTCCACAGGTAATAGCTCACTTGCCTTTGGGCTTGGCGTAGACTCACAGCATATGACACACGCGGACATTGCCGAATACAAACGCCGCATCAACTCGCCTGATGGCGATACCTCATCAAGAATGCTCGCACAATTCGCGCAACTAAACAGAGGGCAAGCCCAAAAAGCACTTGAGCGCTACGTTGTCGAGACTGGAACCTATCCGCGGCTGACGGGAGAGCAGGCCTATACACTATCACGCATAGCCATAGAAAAAAGGCAGGACGCTACACGGCAACGTTTTGACAAAGAAACTCCTTCAGCCGATGAAGGCGGCAGCTTCGACAATCTCCCCATCCAGGCACAGACGGTACTGAGTTCCGGAGCATATCAATATGGTGTAGGCGGCATGGCATCTGGAAAACTGAAGCCTGTCTGGGATGCCATAAAAGCTCATGACTGGGGCTCCGCCAGCCACGCGCTACGGACTTGCAACGATGGATTCTCATCACGAAGACACGTTGAAGCCAAGCTGCTTGACGAAATACCTCGGGCAGGCCAAAAGAAATAGCACCGCTATATTTCTTTGCCGATGTGCCTCGTAAAAACTCTTGCGGGGCACATCGGATAGAAGGTTGCCATGCTCCGCATTTTCCTCCACGCGCTTTCGCTCTGCCTTGCGGCTATCCTTGTCTGGCCATGTACCGCCATGGGAAGCCGCAAGCATAACGTCGTTGCACCCAACGTATCCACAACGGTACATCATTGGGCGTACACGGTGCATCCTGGTGGCCAGGATGCCTTCCTCGACGTCATGGCGAAAACTGCGGATGACAGCAGCGCCGTATATGTCGGAACATACACGGACGCCACAGGAGCTTCTGCACCTGTGGCGGGATGGTATACCCCAATGTGGTACGCATCACCTCCAATGGTATCAGGCTATATCTGTCCCATCACAACGCAACCGTGTGCGTTCTTTGAAGCAGAATCCTATGCGCAGGAATCCTCCCCGGACGGGAGGGTGCCGTACATCGTAACGGAGACACTGCGTAACGATACGGCCAAGACCCCATTTCCGCCCAAACCTGCCTGGTCACCCCAAACGCCTCCCCCCTATCCCGGACTCGCACGCCTGCACGGGCAACCCGCATGGACCATCAACACCTTGCCAGGGCTCACAGCCCAACTGGCAAACGTCCTGCCACCGCCGCATTTTCTACTATTGCAGGACCTTCAGGCCCAGTGCTCCATGACCAGCCTGGGCAGCATCGTCTGTGGCGGCTACTTTGAACGACAGCATATCCTGTACGGAGCCGTTGTCGTTGCGCCCACAGGGAAGATTGACGTCTTCTTCTACGGTTCGCGGAACAACGGGCGAATCCGGAATCTTGCCTGGCACTACTCGACAGACAGAAATCGTCCGGAATCACTCCCGCCCGACATGGAGGAACTGATACAGGCATGGGATTTCGATGGCTGGCCACCGCTTGACACCTCTGCCACTCGCTGGTTGCACGTAAACGCCGTATCGCCCAGTCTCCCTGCTGTCTCCGTGAAAGCGCAGGTGAATCCCGGCATACAGGTGTTTCCCCCATCTCCGCCAATGTTCACGGCTCGATGGACTCTCTCTGGAGATGTAAAATCCGGAGAAGTCCGCTTCGATGTCGTCGCCAGACAAACCCCGGACGGCACGGCATCTTTCTCCGGTTCCTATACGGACAGCACCGGAGAAAACGTCCCGGTCACTGGCTCGATCCTGAAAGACTGGGACTCCGAAGTCGACCTGGTCGACATTTATGCCTGCCCATCTACCGAATCCGTATGCACTCCGTGGCGGACGGAAATCACCAACGATCTTGCCCCGCCCCAGACCCAGAATTTCTCCGGCCCCCAGTATCCTTCCCATGTGTACATGAGCAGTACCCCAGAAAAAGCCCAATGGACGTCCCCACCCGTTCGCCCCCTGCCCGACTTGGAACGCCTTGATGGCCGATGGGTCAACGCCATCTTCGCGGTCCCCGGAGTAGTCGAGCAATTGGCGGACATCCTGCCGCCACCACACTTAGCGCTAATGCAACGCCTTGACGCCGAATGCACTATGCTCGAAAGCGGCTCTCTCTCCTGCGGCGGAAGCTTTGCCCAGCATGAACAAATGCCTTATGCCGCAGTCCTGCTGCGCCCCACCGGCATCATCCATGTCTTTTTTCATAATCCGTCCCCCGATGGGCCGGTGGCCTCATGGCACTACACCAACGACCGGCAACATCCGGATTCCCTGCCCCCCGACATGGACGAAGTTCTTGCGGCCTGGGACTTCTCCCCATACGCAAGGCCCGCTTCAATGACCGGCTGGTGGCATGCCAGCGTGCCCGGCAACCGCGAATAATGCGCCCGCAACGTCCCCTCCGCATCGCCTGCGGCAAATAACCCGTCCCGACCTGCACAGGTGCCGCCGGTGCTGAGTACATCATCCGTTACCGCTTCGGGCAGCACGGCATGCCCTTCATGGTGCTGCGCAACCACGCGCCCAGCGAGGAATACCAGTGGCTCGACCCGCTGCGCCTGGCCCGCTTCCGCGACCACCGCACCGGCTCGGACTACACCTTTCATTACGGCGGGGGCCGCGTGCCAGAGGCGGTCACCGTGCGCGGCCCCGCGCTGGACAGCCTGGACGGCAACCTGCTGGACCCGTCCATCTTCCGCAAGGCCGGGGAACCCGCCACGCCGCAGCATTCCGTCACCTTCCGCATCGGGTGCGACCAGGTGGGCACGCCAAAGGCGCTGCTGGCCCCGGATGGCCGCGTGGTGAAGCGCATGGAATACGACAGCTTCGGCAACCCGCTGCTGGACACCTGCCCGTACTTCTTCCTGCCGCTGGGCTTTGCCGGGGGGCTGGTGGACCGGCACACCGGCCTCGTGCGCTTCGGCTTTCGCGACTACGACCCGCGCACCGGACGCTTCACCGCGCCCGACCCGCTGGGCGACACCGGCGGCGACCACGACCCCTACGACTATTGCGTGGACGACCCGGTCAGCGCCTTCGACCCGCTGGGGCTGGAGGGAGAGGGCATCTTGAAGCGCCTGCGCCCGTGGTGGTCATACCCATACGGAAGCAAGGAAAAGAAGGAAGGCATCGCCAAAATGCAGGAGGAGGCGGGTTCCCGCGCACGCGGGTTCGCCACGGGGACGTTGGCAGCCGACCATTTTCAACCGATTAGCTACGCCTTTGAAAAGATCGCAGAAAGACGAGAAAAGGACAAAGCTGACCGCCCGCAATCGCAAAGTAAGGAATGGGATCCGGCAAAGCATCCCAGAGACGCGGGAAACGGCAAATTTGTCGACAAGTAATGCCGTGGCCACCTTCTAGCGGAAGGTGGCCATATTTATTTTACGCCTTTCTTTTCTCCATATCGATATGCGAGGTATATGACTTGAAGATAAACACATGCAAAAAAAGATGGCCATAAATTTTCAAACTCTATCTCTGGTGATTTTTTAAAATATAACATATTTGTCACGGTGCGTTTGTGCAGCCCATAATATGAATTGCTAATTCCATACCAGTTTACGAATGCCAGAAAAAACGAATATAGAATCATTCCTGTAAGAATTTTCCCAATACCGCAATTGTCTTTATACAAAAACGCGAAAACTATCGCAGCTATGCGTAGGAGTTCAACTGCTACTATATAATACGAATTCACATCATTATAAAATCCTGCAAAATACCACACGAAATGATCAACAAGAACAAGCAATACTATTGTGGCACGTTGAAACATCAAAGCATTGTACTTGAACCTTTTCACGACAGCCCCCATCGCCTAACACCACTGCATCGTTGACATAATTCCAAACAAAAATCCTAGAACGACAACACCCCAGATCCCAATGCGCGCGGCACCCCATTCGGCTACATATATAGGAACATACCACCACTGCCAAGCTAACGCTAGCTCAGCACAACCAGTTCAGGCTCAGACCGTCGTCAGCTCCATTGCCTACCAATATGGGACAACTGGTGCAGCAACGGGCAAACTGAAACCTGTCTGGAACGCGATCAAGGTGCAAGATTGGGAGACTGCCAGCAACAGACTACGCAACTGCAACGACGGTTATGCATCACGCCGTCATGTCGAAGCCATGCTGCTTGACGAAATCTCCCGCGAACGTCAAAAATAGGAAAAGGCGTACGCAAAACAAAGCGCGCCGCGCGGATACCGGCTCCCCTTCCGCGCGGTGCCT
Source organism: Nitratidesulfovibrio termitidis HI1 (assembly GCF_000504305.1). Classification (NCBI taxonomy): domain Bacteria; kingdom Pseudomonadati; phylum Thermodesulfobacteriota; class Desulfovibrionia; order Desulfovibrionales; family Desulfovibrionaceae; genus Nitratidesulfovibrio; species Nitratidesulfovibrio termitidis. The sequence goes on along the minus strand of NZ_KI632512.1, from coordinate 2,982,453 downwards.
CAACCAGCGAAGCGGTACCCCATGCCCCATGCCCTCGCCCGCCTGCTCGGCATCGTCTTCCTGCTGCACTGCCTTTTTCCCACCACGGCGCCCGCGCGTGACCGCCTGAACGTTTCCACCCCGCATGTGCCGACCATCATACGGGAATGGAACTCCGCAAGGATGCCTGCCGGAACTTTTGCCCCCGGCCTCTCCGTCATGTCGAAGCAGACGGAAGACAGGTGCGGCGTATACAGCGGAACATACACGCCCGCGAACGAAAGCCCCATTCCCGTTGTCTTCTGGGACATACCAAAGTGGCATGCCGGTGTATCCGCAACAGACGGATACATGTGCCCCAGGAACGCACCCGCCTGTATACGCTACTCCCCGGATGCAACCCACCCCATGCCGCCCTTTCCGGATTTTCGTCCTGCTGCGCCCCCATCTGCCGCCGCTGACGCAGGGGAGCCGCCTTCTCAAACGCAGTTCTCCGGCATGGACGAATTCTTCGAGCATGGCGGAAGGGACTTCAACACCATCCCCGGTGTTGCCGCTCAACTGGCGTACATCCTCCCCCCGCCGCATTTTCTGCTGCTTCAGGAAATGGAAGGACAGTGCGCCCGGACCAGCAGAGGCGGCATTGCCTGCGGCGGCCATTTCAACCGGCAACAGGTGTTGTATGGGGCGCTGCTTGTCGCCCCATACGGCAGGGTGGATGTGTTCTTCTACGGTTCACGCGACAATGGGCGCATCCGCAACCTTGCTTGGCACTATACCAATGACCGGCAGCATCCGGACTCGCTACCCCCGGACCTGAATGAACTGGTGGATATCTGGGATTTCGACGGTTGGCCGCCCCTCGTCCTGTCCGCAACAACGTGGCTGCACGCCAGTGCCCCAAGGGTAAAGGCAGTTACCCCGCCATCACCTGCCTCCGCTCCGGACTGGACGGCTCTTGCCTTCTGGCAAGGCAGGCGCCCAGTGTCTGCCACCTCCACCACGCGCTGGACCATGGCTGGCGACGCCAAGAACCGTACATGGCTGTTCGATGTCACCGCGCGGCAATCCGAAGAAGGCCCTGCGGTCTTCACCGGCACGTACGCTGCCAGCAACGGAGAACACGGCACGGTTGCAGGTTCGCTCCACCGGGAATGGTACAATGAAAACGACGTGCTGACCGTCTCCACCTGCCCGGATTCTCAGCCCGCCTGTGAGACATGGCGCGCCCCGTTCAGCAACGGCCTCGTCCCCCCTGCGCCCACGAACGATGACGGCCCCGAATACCCGGCCTATGTGTATTTTAACAGCCTCCCCGGTCCGGCTCACCGGGCAGGGGCACCGATGCGGCCCTTTACCGGGCTTGCGCATCTTGACGGTCTTCCGGCTGACACCGTCTACACCATGCCCGGCGTGGCCGCCCAGTTGGCGGGCATCCTGCCGCCCCCTCTTTACCTGCAATTACGCGACCTACTGGCAAGTTGCACACGCACCAGCACTGGCAGCCTTGCCTGCGGGGGCACATTCGATCGGCAGCCCATGGAATACGGGGCCATCGTCCTGGCCCCTTCTGGAAGGGTGGACGCCTTCTTCCACGACAACCGCAACAACGACGCTCCCCCCCGGAACTGGCACTACACCAACGACCGACAACATCCGGATTCCCTGCCTCCCGACATGGACGAAATTCTTGCGGCCTGGGACTTCTCCCCATACGCAAGGCCCGCTTCAATGACCGGCTGGTGGCATGCCAGCGTGCCCGGCAACCGCGAATAACTTGGCGGAAACGCTCCCCCCTCCGCTTCGCCTGCGGCGAATAGCCCGTCCCGACCTGCGCAGGGGCCGCCGGTGCTGCCAGTACTGTCCACACTGAAGGTCACTCCGGACGTGCCATCCGGCTTGGCGATCTTCGGCTCCCACAGGCAAGTACCGCTGGATGCACGGCCTTCCCCGCCCTTTGAGTTCCGCGCGGATTTCGGATAGGGTTCCCCCGGCGCACGGCGGCTGGGCGCGGCCCGTCCGGACTTCATCCAACCGTCGCGGGACACTGCCGGTACATCCTGCGGCAGATCCGGCTGGCTGAGCAGGTTCGGGCAGCACCGGACCGCACGCCAAGCGCATCCCGTGTCGCAGCCGTGCCGCGTCCTGTCTGCATCCGGAGTCGCTTACGGCGACACCACCGGGACAGCGCAGCGCGCATCCGGCATCCGGGACCATACTTTCGGGGGCACGCAACGGGCACATGAACAGACGACGGTTTCTCATCGCCGCGTGCGCGTGCGCGCTGCACCTGGCCGCCATGGGCACCGCCCTTGCCGGACCAGCAACACGCCCCGCCCTGCGGCGCGGCAGCGGGCCGCTGGGGGCTGCCTCGTCCCCGCCAGTCGCATCGGGCGCATCGGGCGTCGGGTCTTCCCCGTCCCCGGCGTCCGGCCAGCCCGCATCCGGCACCAAAGGTTCCCGCCCCCCGCAGGACGACGACCTTGTCGCCCAGCAGACGGACCACCCCAACGACCTGGACGCCCCCCCCGGCATCGACGACGCCGTGCGCGACTACCTGTTCAAGATGCGCCGGTTCGACAGCCCCCACCCCAGCGACATCACCCTGCCGCCCCAGCGCATTCCCGTGCTGCACGCCGCCACCGACAGGCTGGGCCGCCTGGAACGCACCGTGGGGCACGGCTTCTTCTACCTGCTCGGCTTCGACGAGGCGGTGCGGGTGGCCCGGAGTTACCCGGCCGTCGGCGCCTTCAGCCCGCAGGAACTGGCCCTCATCGACGAACTGTTCCATGCGGACGCATCCGCTTACGGGTTCATGGGCATGAAGCCGCTGAACTCGCTGACCGCCACCATCCCCTCACGAGAAGTGTACAAGGTGCCGGGCATGGGCAACTACGTCTATCAGGGCGAACCGCGCGCCACGTGGGAAACCATCCGCCGCCTGCTGGGCGAGGACGTGGTGCTCACCTCCGGCGTGCGCGGCATCATGAAGCAGTTCCACCTGTTCCTCACCAAGGCCTCCACCAACGGCGGCAACCTGTCGCTGGCCTCGCGCTCGCTGGCCCCGCCGGGGTACTCGTTCCACGGCATAGGCGACTTCGACGTGGGGCAGCGCGGCTACGGCGCGCGCAACTTCACCTCTGCCTTCACGACCACTCCGGTGTTCCGGCGGCTGGAGGAACTGGGCTACATCACCCTGCGCTACCCGCAGGACAACATGCTGGGGGTCCGCTTCGAACCCTGGCACATCAAGGTCGCCACCGCATGATGACGCACCGCACCGCACAACGCCCGCCCGCGCGCCGCCGCGCCTTCCGCATCCTCCGTACCCTCCGCACCCTCCGCACCGGGGCGTACTGTCTTGCCGCGCTGCTCTGCCTGCACGCCGCGCCCGCGCTGGCGGCATCGCCCGCCCAGGCCAAACGGCCCGCCACCACGCAGGTGGTGGCTTCGGCCAGCCCCGCGCCCGCCGTCGTCACCGCCGCCGATCTGGCCAAGGCGCCGCCCCGCCACACCGAACTGGACTTCAACCTGTACAAGCTGGGCACCGGCAACGGCCCCACCGTACTGGTGGTGGGCGGCATACAGGGCGACGAGCCGGGCGGCTTCTCCGCCGCATCGCTGCTGGTCACCCACTATGCCATCACCAACGGCTCGGTGTGGGTGGTGCCCAACCTCAACTTTCCCAGCATGATCAAGCGCTCGCGCGGGCCCAACGGCGACATGAACCGCAAGTTCGCCGCCCTGCGCACGGACGACCCGGAATACGACACCGTCTGTCGCATCAAGGACATCATCCTCGACAAGCAGGTGGACATCATCCTGAACCTGCACGACGGCAGCGGTTTCTATCGGCCCAAGAACGAAGGCCCCATGCGCAACCCCATGCGCTGGGGACAGAGCGTGATCATCGACCAGGCCGCCCTGCCCGGCGCACGCCACGGCGATCTTGCCGCCATGGCCCAGAAGGCCGTGCGCGAGGCCAACGGGGGGCTGCTGAGCCCCGCGCACGAATACCACCTGAAGAACACCCGCACGGCAGAAGGCGACCACGAGATGGAGAAGACCCTGACATTCTTCGCCATCCGCAACGGCAAGCCTGCCTTCGGCATAGAGGCCAGCAAGGATTTCTCCACCGAACAGCGTTCGTACTACCACCTGCGGGTGCTGGAATCGTTCCTGCGCCAGATGGGCGTGGGCTTCAGGCGCGACTTCGCCATGACCCCGCGCGGCGTGCTGGCCGCGCTGGAAAGCGACGTGGCCGTGGCCTTCTTCGACCAGCGGCTGTACCTGCCGCTGGACGACGTGCGCGCCTCGCTGGGGTACATCCCGCTCAAGAAGGGCGAAAAGGTATCGTTCACCGCCACCAAGCCCATCCTGGCCGTGGTGGACGAGAACGACGGGTACCGGGTGTTCTACGGCAACCGGGCGCTGACGCGCATCACCCCCGAATGGCGCGAATACACCGACGGCCCCGGCTCGCTCTCGCTGGACGTGGACGGCCGCAAGATGGTGGTGCCCTTCGGCAGGATGGTCAGCGTGCGCGACACCTTCACCGTGCACCCCGTGGACGGCTTTCGCGTCAACGCCATCGGCGCGCAGGTGGCCAGGCCCGACGCGCGCGACGACAGCGAATGCGACGTGCCCATCCGCAAGAAGGACTTCCAGAACCGCTTTTCCATCGACAAGTCGGGCAACATCTACCGGGTGGAAGTGTACCGGGGCGAAAAGTTCGCGGGCATGATCCTGGTGCGCTTCGAGGGTGGGGCCAAGCCCGGCAAGCGCGACATGCGGCCTTCGGTGGCTGGGCGGGAGAGTCTGTTGGGGTATTAGCCTTCGACATCCAACCAGCCTGAAAGACAGCAAGAAGCCTCCGGTTGCAACAGCCGGAGGCTTCCTTTGTGTGGAGTTGCGACAAGAAAATATTTCGGCACCTAACGAATTCTCCTTGACCGCGCCTGCCGGATGCCCATATCCATCTCGTTAGGCACCTAATCAAAGACATGCAAGGAGACACACATGCATATTTCCACCACTGAAAAGCTGTTTCACCAACTGCACTACTGCATGAACCTGCTGCACCGGGGGCACGGCCCGCATGGTCCTCATGGGGGGCGCGGCGGCGCGCATCGCGGGCAGGGGCGGGTTCTCGCCCTGCTGGCCGAACAGGACGGGCAAAGCCCGCGCGACCTGGCCGCGCTGCTGCGCGTGCAGCCGCCATCCCTCAGCGAACTGCTGGACAAGCTTTCGCGCGACGGCAGCATCGAACGCCGCCGCCACGAGGAAGACCAGCGCATGAGCGCCGTGTTCCTGACCGAAAAGGGCCGGGCCATGGTGGACGAGGTGCGCCAGGCCCGCAAGGACGCTGCGGAAGCTTCCCTGGCCGGGTTGTCGGACGAGGAGCAGCAGGCCCTTTCCGCGCTGCTGGACAAGCTGATCGCCTCACTGGAGGCCAAGGACGAAGCAGGCGGGGCCTGCCGCCGCATGGGCGGACACGGGCATGGTGGGCATGACGGACATGGCCGGGGCCGCCACGGCTGCTGCGGAGGCGAAGACGCCGCCGCCCACGCGCATGACGGGCACGGCGGTCACCATGGGCATGGCCCTCACGGGCATGCTCACCACGGCCACGGCCCGCACGGGCAGGGTTGCTGCCACGCGGGCCACGGCCCCGAAGCCCGCGCCGATGCGGAAGATGGACGTGGCGGATGCTGCGGCCATGGCCGGGCCGGACACGGTGATCACGGTGGTAACGGGCGCGGCGGGCATGCCGGTCGCGGTGGTCACGCCGGTCAGGCCGGTCGGGGCGGTCAGGCCGGTCGGGGCGGTCGGGCCGGTCGGGGCGGTCGGGGTCACCATGACGGTTTCGGCCCGCATGGTCCGCGCGGCGGTCAGGGCATGGGACCCGAGGCGTCCGCTGCCGCAGCCGGCGACACCGACGCGGCGGAAAACTTCGCGGCGGATGCGGAACGCGAGGCCTAGCCGCAACGCACCCTCGCCCACATCCACAAGAAAAGGGGCACCACGACATTGGTCGGAGTGCCCCTTGGCGATTTTTGCGGAACATGCCCGCGCCCCGGTTCTTCGGCCTATGGCGCGTCGCCGGGAAATACCACCCGCCCGGCCCGCGACAGGTCGTACCCCGCGAAGCCGTCGGCCAGGGCACGGAACCGCGCATCCACCAGCATGCCCAGAAACAGCTGCACCCCCCGGTCGAAGTACCGGGCGCGGGGCACCAGCAGGTCGAACCGCTCGCGCTGCACCGGCACGAAGCCAAGGCCCAGCAGCCCGGCCACGGCCCGGATGCCGGGGGCCGCGTCGGCCCGGCCCGCCAGCACCTCGATACCCGCGTCCAGGTGGCGGCGCACCTCGGTGCCGTAGCCGGGAATGCGCAGGGGGTCCGCCCCCACGCGGGAAAGCTCGGTGTCGAACAGCAGCCGCGTGCCCGTGCCCAGCGGCCTGTTGACCACCCGCAGCCCCTTGCGCACTATGTCGCCCGCGTCGCGCACGGCGTTGGGGTTGCCGGGGGCCACCAGATAGCCCTGCTCGCGGATGCAGAAATTGACAACCGCCGGGGCCTCGTCCAGCTCTTGTCGGGCATGCCCGAAATTGTAGTCACGGCCCGACTTGCCGCCCGCGCCTCCGTTTCCGCCTGCACCGCCCTGCCCCACGTCCGATGTGGCCGCGCCAGGCCCGGTGGTCGCGGCAGGCTCCGCCGCGTGGCCGGGGCCGCCCTCCATCAGGTGGCTGGCCGCCATGTGGCACAGGCCCTCGCGCATGGCCCGCAAGCCGCCCATGCTGCCCAGGTTGGCAAAGGCCGCGATATGCCCGGGGTTCAGGTCCGCGAACAGGCCCAGGGCCTTGTCCAGCAGCAGGTCGTTGCTGCCCGCCACCACCAGCACGCCGCCGCCCGGCTGCACCGTGCCGCCCGCACGTTCCGGGTGGTTCACGGTGTTGTTTTCCAGCCACTGTTCCACCAGATGCGCGGGAAACAGCCACTTGCCGGTCACCTTGGTGGCGGGAAGGCCCTTTTCGGTGATCAGGCTGTAGATCATCTTTTCATTGACGCCGAGCACCTTGGCCACCTCGCGGGTGGAAAGCAGCTGCTTCACGGATGCGCCTCCTGCGGGCTTGCGAACGGGGAGCGGAGGGAGTGCGGCGCGTGGCCCGGCATGTCATGCCGGGCTGTCGCATCCGGCACGGTGAGCCAGGCGGACAAGGCCGCGCCACCATGGCGGCCAATGTAGCCGCACTCGGCCAGCGGTGCAACGCATGGCGCGAAAATGCCGCCCCTCCGCTGCCCGCCGCACCGCGCTACTGGCATCAGGCCGCGACACGCCGCGTCAGGCCTTATCCGGGCCTTGCCATCATGCCGGGCTTGGGGTAATGGGCACACTCCCGTTACGCGCCCGGCATTCCGAGACTTCGCCGAAACCTCGCCGGTCTCCCGCCTGGCGCTGCGGACACGCCCGCCAGGCAGCGGCGCAGGCGCCGCACAAGGCCCGCGCCCCGGCTGCAACCACCGGCACATCGAAAATTTCCGCACGCACCCGTCCGGCCCCGTGTGCCGCATTGCGCGGCGCGCCCCGCCGGGCTACGCTGTGCCCCAGCGGCGGCCCCGCCGCCCTCCCGTCATCCCATGTCATCCCACAGTCAGAGAACGCCATGCCCATAGCCCAGCCCCCCGCCCCGTCCGCGCCCGTCACCACGCATCTGCCCAAGATCGCGCTGGTGGGCCGCCCCAACGTGGGCAAATCTACCCTGTTCAACCGGCTCATCCGCGCCAATCGGGCCATCACCCATGACCGGCCCGGCGTCACCCGCGACCGCATGGAAGGCCAGGTGCGTTCGCGCGGCAAGCAGACCTTCGCCATCGTGGACACCGGGGGCATCACCCTGGACGCCCACGCCGCCGTGGCCCAGGGGCCGGAAGGCATCCGGGGCTTCGAGGCGGAAATCCTGCGCCAGGCCGAGGCCGCCATGGCCGAAGCCGCGGGCATCTGCCTGGTGGTGGATGGTCGTGACGGGCTGACCCCCTTCGACGAGCATCTCGCCGCGTACCTGCGCCGCGCGGGCAAGCCCGTGCTGGTGGTGGTGAACAAGGTGGACGGCGCGGAGCGCGAAGACGAAATGCTGGCCGAATTCCACGCCCTGGGCCTGCCGCTGTTGCCCGTTTCCGCCGCGCACGGGCACAACGTGCGCGTGCTGGAAGACGAAATGCGCGAAATGCTGCCCGATGAGCCCGAGGAAGAAGGCGCGCAGGACGGCGAGGGCGTGGAGTCGGATCACGAGGACGATTTCGGCCTTTCCGAAGAAGACGACGCGGACAGCGCCGAGGGCACCGAGGGAGCGGAAGACGGCGAACCCGCCGCCGAACCCAAAGGCCCCCCGTACGACCCCACCCACCTGCGCCTGGCCATGCTGGGCCGCCCCAACGCGGGCAAGTCGTCGCTGGTCAACGCCCTTACCGGCCAGCAGCGCATGATCGTCAGCGACATGGCGGGCACCACCCGCGACAGCGTGGACGTCAGCTTCGAGTCGGGCGACAAGACCATCACCTTCGTGGACACCGCCGGAGTGCGCCGCCGTTCGCGCATCACCGATTCGGTGGAGCGTTACAGCGTCAACGCCTCGCTCAAAAGCACCACCAAGGCCCACGTCACCCTGCTGGTGCTCGACGCGCTGCAGGGGGTCACCCAGCAGGACAAGCGCCTGGTGGACCTGCTGGACGAGCGCAAGACGCCGTTCATGGTGCTGGTGAACAAGATCGACCTGGTGCCGCGCAAGCTGATGCCGGACCTGGAAGCCTCGTTCAAGGGCATGCTGGAATTCTGCCCCCACGTGCCGCTGCTGTACGTTTCCGCCAGGTCGGGCAAGGGGCTTGGCCCCGTGCTGCCCATGGCCGAACGCGTCCGCGCCGAATGCCACGTGCGCGTGGGCACCGGCCAGCTCAACCGGGCCATGGACGAGGTGCTCACCCGCCATCAGCCCCCGGTGGTGCGCCGCCTGCGGCCCAAGTTCTTCTACCTGACCCAGGCAGAGACCAACCCGCCCACGTTCGTGTTCTTCGTCAACGATGCCGACCGCATCCAGACGCCGTACGCCCGCTACGTGGAAAAGTCCCTGCGTCGGCTGTTCCGCATAGAGCACGCCCCCATGCGGGTGCGCTTCCGCTCGTCGCACAAGAAGAAGGGCGAATAGCGCGCTGGCGGGTCCGCATCCCGCAAGGGTGCCCCGACCGAACGGCGAAACCGCCCCCTCTCCCTGTTTTCTTCCGCCCCGTACCGCCCGCCTCCTGTTGCCACAGGGGGCAGGCTGTGCGGGGCGGTTGCGTTTCCGGCTGCGGGGGATGCGATTGCGTGCCCCTGCCCACCGCCTGCGACAGTTTTTCTCTTATCCCCCGCCAAGCCTTCACCTTGCGGCCCATCCCGGCTACAGTGCGGGCCGACAGGAGGCCCCCATGCCCCAACCATCCCCTTCCCCGACGCCGTCGTCTCCCCCGCCCTTTCCGGAACAGTTGCCGGAACTTGCCCGCAGGCTGGCTGCCAAGGCAGGCCAAGCCGCCTGCCGTGCGGGACGCTTTCTGGCGCGCCACGTGTCGGGCCAGGCCTTTTTCCGGGCCTTGCTGCCCGCCGCCGCGGGCCTGTTCCTGGCCCAGTGCACCATGGCGCCGCTGTCCGCCGTCACCGCCGCGCGCGAGCAGACCTTGCTGGCGGAAGCACGCGACAGCCGCCTGGCCGCCACGGTGACCGCGCTGGCCCAGGCGCTGGGCGAACTGGCCGCCACCCAGCCCGACGAAACCGCCCGGCGCGAACTGCTGGTGCGCGCGGTGGACCCGGTGCGCACCAGTGCCGCCCACTGGGATTACGTGTTCCTTTCGCGCGGGACGGTGAACGTGCATACCCCCACCCTGCCCGATGCGGGCGGCGTGGATTTTGGCGGCGCCACCGATGTGCACGGGGTGCGCTTTGTACAGCGCATGATGGACACGGCCCGCGCGGGGGGCGGCTTTACCGAGTGGACGGCGGACCTTGGCGAGGGACGCACCGAGGCGCGCCGGGCCTACACCCTGGCCGTGCCCGGCACCGACTACTGGCTGGGGGCCTGGGCTCCGGCAGCAGTGGGAGCACCCGCCCCCTCTGGACAACCGGGACAATCCGGGCAACAGGAGCAACCCGCCCAGCCCACCCCGCGCACCCCACGCACCATGGAATTCCATGCCCTGCGCCTTGGCTGGCTGGCCGCGCTGGGGATGGCGCTGCTGGTGGGAGTGCTGGCGCGCCGCCGCGAGACCGCACAACGCTGATGCGCGGGAGCCATGCCGCCGCCCTGCGGCATGCCCCTTGCTGTCGTGGATTCTTGCCCCGCGCCGCGACACTTTCGTCGCATGGGCGCACACGCCGCGTTGCACGCGCCGTTTTTGTCGCTTCCGACACAGGAGCCGCCGCATGAAAAGCCTCGACGACCTCATCCAGTCCGTAAGTCGCATGGGAGAGGAAGACCGCCAGCCGCCCCCACCCCCGGCGGACCTGCTGTTCTACGCGCCCTGCCCGGTGAAGCTGGCGGTGAAGGACGCCGTCAACGCACTGGCTGACGGGCTGGCCGCAACGCACGCGGCCACGGGCGCTGGTGACGGCGATCCCCTGGCCATCCACATCCCCATGGGCTGCACCTCGGTGGACCCGTACGACCCGCTGTACCGCGAAACCGACCCCGACCACCTGCCGCAGGTCATCGCCTCCATCGGCTTCGGCGACTTTTTCCGGCGCGGCTTCGTGGAACGTTTCGTCAACACGGGGGTGTTCACCGCGCCGGAACCGGAGGGCGTCACCCCCATGCACCGCGCGGCGGGCATCGTGGACCCCGCCGGACGCTACCTGGTCTACGGGCTGACCCCGTACATCTTCCTCATCGACCGCAAGCGCCTAGGCGACCTGCCCGTACCGCGCCGCTGGGCCGACCTGCTGGACCCGCGCTACGCCGGGCAGGTGAACATGTGCGGCGACGGCGACGACATGGCCGACGCGGTGCTGCTGTCCATCCACAAGGACTTCGGCATGCAGGGTGTTGCCCGGTTTGCCGCCAACACGCGCGGGCTCATGCATTCCTCGCGCATGGCCAAGTCCGGCGGCGCCCCGCAGGCCGGGGGCATCTACATCCTGCCGTACTTCTTTGCGGAAACCACCCGCCAGCCGGACCACATGCTGACCGTCTGGCCGGAGGACGGCGCGGCGGCCAGCCCCCTGTACATGCTGGCCAAGCGCACGGCCCGCCCCCGGCTGGACCGGCTGATCGACTTTTTCGCCACGGGGTTCGGCCAGCTGGAAAGCGCCCGCTGGTTCCTGCCGCTGACCGGGCCGCTGCCCGAAAGCCTGCCGCAGGGGGCCGCCATCAAGTGGATAGGCTGGGACTACATCAACGGGACGGACATCACCGCCCTGCGCGACCGGCTGAACGGCGAATTCCGCCTGCTCGTCAACGCGCGAGAGGCGCAAGGCAAGGGAGACGCCGCATGCGCCTCGTGACCGTGGCCGGGCCGCCCTCGTGCGGCAAGACATCGGTGCTCTCCCGCGCCTGCGGACTGCTGGCCGCGCAGGGGGTGCGCACGGCGGTGATCAAGTTCGACTGCCTGCAAACCCGCGATGCGGACGCCTACGCGACGGCGGGCATCACCGCCGTGGCCGCGCTGTCCGGCGGGCTGTGCCCGGATCACTTCTTTGCCACCAATCTGGAAGAGGCCTGGGACTGGGCCGCCGGAACAGGGGCGGAGTGTTGCGTCATCGAAACCGCCGGGCTGTGCAACCGCTGCTCGCCCCACCTGCGCGGGGCGCTGGCCCTGTGCGTGGTGGACAACCTGATGGGCATCGACGCGCCGGAAAAGATCGGCCCCATGCTGCGCCTGGCGGACCTGGTGCTGGTGACCAAGGGCGACCTTGTCTCGCAGGCGGAACGCGAGGTGTACCGCCACCGCATCCGCCAGATGAACGGCCGTGCGCTGATCCGCCACATCAACGGGCTGACCGGGCAGGGCTGCCAGGAACTGGCCACGGTGCTCTCCCGCGCGCCGGACATCGCCACGGTGACGGACATGCGGCTGCGCTTCGCCATGCCAGCCGCCGTGTGCTCGTACTGCCTGAGCGAGACGCGCATCGGCAGCCGCTACCAGAAGGGCAACGTGCGCAAGGCGGAATTCGCCGCCGTGCCCGCGCGCGACCCGGAAGGCGAGGCCGCCTACGCGGCGGGCGGGCTGGATGCATCGCGCACGCCTGACGAGCAGAACGAATCAAGCCAGCCGTGCGAAACCGGGGGGCGCGCATGATGTCCACCCACACCCCCGATCCGACAGCCGCCGCGCCCGGGGCAGACAACGACGCCCCCGTGCTGCGCACCCTCACCGTGCTGGCCGGGCACGACAAGTCGGGCCACGCCGAACACGCGGACGTCACCTTCCGCCCCGGCGAGGTCACGGCACTGCTCGGCCCCACCGGCTCCGGCAAAAGCCGCTTCTTGTACGACATCGAATCGCTGGCCGACGCGGACACCCCCTCCGGCAGGCGCATCCTGCTGGACGACGCCATCCCCGACGCCGACCGCCGCTTTGCCCTGCAAGGGCGGCTGGTGGCCCAACTGACCCAGAACATGAACTTCGTGCTGGACATGCGCGCGCTGCCGTTCATCCGCATGCACGCCGAAAGCCGCGCCGTGCCCGACCCGGACGCCACGGCCCGCGCGGTGCTGGCGGCAGCCAACGACCTTGCGGGCGAGCCGTTCGGGGATGACGCGCACCTCACCCAGCTTTCGGGCGGGCAGTCACGCGCGCTGATGATTGCCGATGCGGCCCTGCTCAGCTGGTCGCCGGTGCTGCTCATCGACGAGATCGAAAACGCCGGGGTGGACAAGCGGCGCGCGCTGGACCTGTTGCTGCGCAGCGACAAGATCGTGGTCATCGCCACCCACGACCCGGTGCTGGCCCTGTCCGCCGACCGGCGTCTGGTGTTCGAGCACGGGGCCGTGCGCGCGGTGCTGCGCCGCACCACGGAAGAAGCCCGCCTGCTGGCCCGCGTTTCGGCCATGGAGGACCAGCTTTCCGACATCCGCGCCCGGCTGCGCCGGGGCGTGCCCGTGGCCTGACCGGCCGGGGCGCGCGGCGGCGGGCGACTGTACCGCCCGGCCTGCGTGCGCGCGTGGAGGAGACACGAAAAAACCGACACCCTTCGGAAAGCATCCGGAAAGGCGTCGGCAAGCGAGCACGAGCGGGGGCGGGGATTACCCGTTCGTACCGGTGGGCAGCCCCGGCAGCACCAGCGTGCGGGGTCCGGTCAGGCGCGCCTTGACCCGGCGGTAGGTTTCCGGCAGCACGCCGAAGCGGTAGGACCACAGGGCGCAGCGGTCGCGGGCGTCGCAGGTGCGCACCTCTGCCCGTTCGCCGCCGCAGCAGGCAACGCAGTAGCGGCGGATGGCCCGCACCGGGCGTTCGTCGGGCAGGGTCTGGGCGATGAGCGGCAGCGCGCCGGGCAGCGGGTCCGAAGCTGGCTTGTGCGTGGCGGACTTGCCCGCCGAGGCTGCGGACTTGAGCGGCGCACCGGCCACCATGGAGACATCCAGCACGGTCGCCGCATCGGGCGCATCGGCATCGCCGTCCCCGGCCGGATCATGCTTGCCGCCATTGGACCCGCCAGCCACTATACCCGCCAGCCGCCACGCATACAGGCCGCAACCCGTGTCCGGGCACAGCCGCACCTCGCGCGCGACACCGCCCTGGCAGTCCAGGCAGAAACGGCGGATGGCGCGGATGGTCTTCACGTGCGACATGGCTCCTCCCCTACACGGTTTCGCCTGGCCCCGCCACGGGTTTATGCGCTCCGGACGGTGGTTTCCCGCCGTTTCCCGCCCCCGCCGCCGCCACGGAAATCCGTCCTGCAACGCACCACGCCCGCATGCCCCATGCAAACGGCCCGCACCCTCGAAAGGGCGCGGGCCGTGATCATGTCATGGACCTGTAGCCAGGCGTCGACGTCAGTTGGACGAGCCGTTGGTCAGCTGCTCGATCTGCCTTTCCAACGCCTTGGCCAGCCCGGCCAGCTTCAGCACGGCCCCGGCGGCCTGGTTCATGCCCTCCGCCGTTTCCGAGGCAATGCGGCTGATGTCCTCCACAGCGCGGTTGATCTCCTCGCTGGTGGCGGACTGCTGCTCTGCGGCGGTGGCGATGGAGCGCACCTGATCGGAGTTTTCCTCGGAAAGGGACACGATGCTCTGCAACGCCTGGCCGGATTCACGGGCCATGCGCGTGGCCTCGGTCACGGCGGCTGCCGCCGTCTCCATGCCCTTGATGTTGTTGCGTGCCCCGGCCTGAATGGACTGGATGGCCTGGCCCACTTCCTTGGTGGCGTTCATGGTCTTTTCGGCCAGCTTGCGCACCTCGTCGGCAACAACGGCAAATCCGCGCCCGGCGTCACCGGCACGCGCCGCCTCGATGGCGGCGTTCAGCGCCAGCAGGTTGGTCTGGTCGGCGATGTCGGAAATCACGTCCATGATCCGGCCAATGTCCTCGGCCTGCTTGCCGAGGGTGGTCATTTCGCCTTGCAGGGCCTGGGCCTGCTCGTGCACCTGGCTGATGGCCTCCACCGCGCCGCTGACCACCCGCTCGCCCTCCTGGGCCTTGGATCTGGCCTCGTCGGCGCTCTGGGCGGAACTGCCGGAACTGCGCGCCACCTCAAGCACGGTGGCGTTCATTTCCTCCATGGCCGTGGCCGTTTCGCCCGCGCGCGCGGACTGCTGCTCGGCCCCGGCGGAAACCTGCTCCACCTGGGCGGACAGCGCCTCTGCCGCCAGCGATACCTGCTGGGCGATGGTAGAGGCCTCACCGGCCACGGTGGTCATGCGCTGCAACAGGTCGTTGACCCGGGCTTCCTGCTCGCGCGCCTCGGCCAGGGCCGTTTCGGCACGTGCGGCATGGGCGTCGGCGTCGGTCCGGCGCTGGTCGGCCTCCTGCATCTTCTGCTTCAGGTTGCCCACCATGGTTTCTATGGCGCCCTTCACTTCGCCCAGTTCAGAGGTGTAGTCGCCTTCGGCGCGGGCATCCAGGGCGCCCCCGGCCACCTGCCCGGCAAACTGACGAATGCGCAGCAGCGGCCCGATGATGCCCCGGTTCAGGATCACCCAGATCACCGCGAACAGCAGCGCCAGCACCAGCACGGTCCACCCGGCCACGGCCATGCGCGCCTGCATGACCTGCTCGTGCGCCTTTTCCAGTGAACTGATGACCACGAAGGCGCCGTGGGTCTCGCCCGCTCTCCAGCCTTCCTTGGTGCCGCCCACCACGTCGGGGGTTCCGGCCGGGTCGCCGTGGCAGAACAGGCAATCCTTGGTCAGCTTGATGGGGCGGAAATAGTAGATCTTGTCCGGCGTGCGAATGACCTTTTCCGTCAGGTTGCCGCGCTCCATCTCCTGCATGGCCGAAAGTTCCAGCGGGGTGGGCGTGTTGGCGGGGTTGCGCGGCTGCACCTTGGGCACGCGGAATTCGTAGCCCGCCTGCGCGGCGTTCTGTGCGGCCATGCGCATGGCGGTGACCACGGGCACCGCGTCCATGATCTTGTCCTTGGGCAACTCGTCCAGCGGGCGCATCAGCCCGATTTCGAGCTTGCGGCCCATCTCGTTGCGGGTGGCCTCGGCCATCAGCACCACGGCCCGGCTTTTCTGGAGTATCGCCTCTTCAGCCCCGGTCCGGATGTCGTCCACGCGCTGCCAGGCCATGATGGCGGCCACGATGACCGGCCCGGCAAGCGCCACGATGAGGATTTTCCACTTCAGGCTGAGATTGCGAAACATGATCCCTCCCAGGGATGACGAACAATACGCGCCGGGATTCACGGCGCGCGTAACGCGGGCGTAGCGCTATCAGGAATCGCTGCCAACAAGCAGAAACAGGATTTCCCGCGGGCTCCTGACAAGAGCCTTTCTTCATGGGTGCTTATCGGCAGAATGCCGGGCAATACTTTAGCCGGCAGTGCGATTTACCGGCGACGATCCGCATCATTCACCGGAATGCGCCCGTGCCCGCCAGGATAAGGAGGGAGGAACCGGAACCTCAGGGCCGACCATGAAAAACGCGGGCGCCGCAAATCGCCCGCGCCGTCCCTTGTCGGTCGCTTCGCCGGGCTATGCCCCGCGGCGCTCCCACAGCTTCATGTCGCGCATCTTCTTGCGGCGTTCGCGCTGCAGCGACTTGCAGACCAGGGGAGTGCCCTTCTTGTAGCCGCACTTCTCGCGGTACGTTTCAGGGGTGAGGCCATGCGTGGCAAGGTGCTTCTTGGTCAGGATCTTGAACGACTTGCCGCACTCGCAGCAGGTGATGGACTTTTCCTTGATGGCCTTCTTGGGGTCCATCCCGGCGCCCTCGCCGCTTTCGGGCAGCGCACCACCTTCGCTCAGGGTCCGGATGCCCTCCGCAAGGCGCCGGACCATGGTGGTGATCTCGTCTTCGGTCATGGTCCGGACACTGGCCTGCGCCTTCACGATGTCCAGAGCTTCCTTCAGATAATTCTCCGTCATTGCCGCTCCTTTGATGTTTGATGAACATGAGGCGTGCACGAAACTCGTTTCGAACCTACGATAATCCTTCCTTCGGGGTCAACCTCTATCGGTTGCGTCTTCATATGGCGCAGCACGGCGCATCTCGAAACAAACCAGTGATGCACGCACCATGAGGATGATGCAGAGTATTCACTGACGCAATAACGGGTACGGCATCACACCATGTGCAATTGTCTGCACGAATCGACCTGTCCGAACCATACGGCCATTGCGCGTGCCGCAAGGCGTGCGGCATGCCTGTTGCGGCCTTGCGGCCTGCACGCATGCGGTCACTGTTGTGTGCCGCACCAGCAGCTGCGTCACCACGGCGCCACGCCACTCCGCAGCCTGTGGACCTTCGCCGCCAAAGCCCGTACCATGCGGCAAACCCATCGGGAGCCCCGCATGAAATACATCATCTTCGAGGACTTTTCCGGCCACCCCGTGCCGTTCATCTTTCCGCACCGGGTGGACCATGCGGACATGCGCGAACAGCTGCCCTACACCCGCGTGCTGTCCGCCGGGTACGTGGACATGGTGGACGGCGCCTTCCGCTGCCACGGCGGCGCGCCGGAATTGCAGGTTTCGGCGCGGAACGAGGACGCGGCCATCATCGCCGCCAAATTCGCCCCCCGCCTGCCCGGCGAGGCCGACATCGCATGACCCGCCCGGCGGCGCGCGACGCGGCGCCCAAGCAACCGCCCATGCCTTCCCCCACACAGCCGCTCGCGCCCATGCCCGTCCTTGTGGTGGCGGGCACCCACAGCGGCTGCGGCAAGACCACGGCCACGCTGGCCCTGATGGCAGCGCTGACCCGGCGCGGCCTGCGCGTGCAGCCCATGAAGGCCGGGCCGGACTACATCGACCCCGGCCTGCATGCCGCCGTCACCGGTCGTCCCGGCTGGAACCTGGACGGCTGGATGTGCGGGGCGGAGGGGGTACGCCGCTCGTTCGCCCGCGCCATCGGGGCCACCGGTCCCGCGACGCGGCAGCCGGATCCGGCAACAGCCACCGCACCGGATTACGCACCCGGTAACGCGCCGGACATCGCCGTCATCGAGGGCGTCATGGGCCTGTACGACGGCGCATCCGCCGACGGCGGGCAGGGTTCCACGGCAGAAGTGGCCGCCCTGCTGGACGCCCCGGTGCTGCTGGTGGCCGACGTGCGCGGCATGTCGCGCTCGGCGGCGGCGCTGGTGGCTGGCTACACCCGGTTCGACCCGGCCCTGCGCTTTGCCGGGGTGGTCTGCAACCGGGTGGGCGGCCCCGGCCACCGCGACCTGCTGCGCGGGGCGCTGGCCGCCCACTGCCCGGAAGCGCCCCTGCTGGGCCTGCTGTCCCGCGACGAAGCCCTTGGCCTGCCCTCGCGCCACCTGGGGCTGGCCCAGGCCCACGAAGTGGAATGGACGGCCCTGTCCATGCGGCTGGCCGACTGGTTCGAGGCCGGGCTGGCCGCTGCGGGGCACAGCCTGGACAGCCTGTTGGCCCGCTGCGGGGCCATGGCGCCCCACCGCCGGGGTCACGACGCTGCCGACGCCGCCCCCAGCGCGAGCGGCAGCCCCGACGCACGCGCCGTCGGGCCGGAAGACCTGACGATGTCCGCAACCACGCCGGTCGCCCGTCCTCATGCCGCCACGCATCTGGCGGAAGGCCCGGCGCGCCGGGTGCGCATCGGCATCGCCCGCGATGCGGCCTTCTCGTTCCTGTACCCGGAAAACCTGTTTCTGCTGGAAGAGGCCGGGGCCGAACCGGTGTTCCTTTCACCCCTGGACGACGCGGAACTGCCGCGCGGCCTCGGCGGGTTGCTGCTGCCCGGCGGCTACCCGGAACTGCACGCCGCGCGCCTGTCCGCCAACGTCCCCATGCTGGCCGCAGTACGTGCCTTTGCCGCGCAAGGGCGCACGGTGCACGGGGAATGCGGGGGCTTCATGTATCTGCTGCGCGCCATCACCGACGCACACGGCACCCGCCACGCCATGACCGGTTGCCTGCCTGCCGACTGCCACATGGACGCGCGGCTGCGCGCCCTGGGCTACCGCGAGGCAGAAACCCTGCGTCCCTCACCGTTCGGCCCGGCGGGCACGGTGCTGCGCGGCCACGAATTTCACTATTCGCATCTGGAACCCGCGCCAGCGGATGACGCCCCCGGCCCGGCCACCCTTCCCGGCCCTGCCGCCCACTCCGGCCTGCCTGGCCAACTTGACCTGCCTGTGTGGGCCCTGCGCGACCGCACCGGCACCCTCCTGGGCCCGGAAGGGCTGGCGGCGGGCTCGGTATCCGGCTCGTACGTGCACCTGCATTTCGGCTCCAACCCCGCTGCGGCGCGCGCCTTCGTGGCTGCCTGCGCCGCCCCCGGAGACATCCCATGCCCCTGACCCCCGACGCCCCCGCAAACGGTGGCGCTTCCACAACAGGTTCCGTCGACGCGGACCCGCGCCTGCAACCCGCCTTCACGCCCGACGCCATAGAGGCCCGTTCCTTCGCCATCATCGACGAGGAAGCGGGCGAGCCCAAGCCCTTCGCGGGCCGGGCCTGGGAAGTGGCGCGACGGCTGGTGCACACCTGCGCCGACTTCGACATCCTGCCCCATCTGCACCTGCCGGATGCGGCCATAGAGGCCGGTGTGGCCGCCCTTGCCCGGGGCTGCGCCATTTACACGGACACGGAGATGGCCCGCGCGGGCATGCCCCTGCGCCGTCTTGACCCGCTGGGCTGCACCGTGACCTGCCTGCACGCCCTGCCCGGCACGGCGGAACGCGCGAGCGAGCGCGGAACCACCCGCGCCCGCGCGGCCATGGAACTGGCGGGCGACCGGCTGGGCGGGGCCATCGTGGCCGTGGGCAACGCCCCCACCGCGCTGCTGGCCCTGCTGGACCACCTGGCGGCGGGCGGCCCGCCCCCGGCGCTGGTGGTGGCCATGCCGGTGGGGTTCGTCAACGCGGCGGAATCCAAGGCGCTGTTTCTGGAACGTGCCGCCGCGCTGACCCAGTACGGCCCGCACGGTCTGCCCTGTCTGGCCCTGCGGGGCCGCAAGGGCGGGTCGCCCCTGGCCGCCGCCACCGTCAACGCCCTGGCGGAAATGGCCCTGCGCGACCGGGCATGACCCTGCCGGGCAAAGGTTCCACGCGCCTGCCCCGCCACCGGCACCCGCCATTCGCGGCATCCGTCATGCCCGACCGGCCATCCTGTTCCCGCCGCGTCCGCGTCCGCGTCGCCCATGCCTCCGTGGTGGCCATGCCCTCCGTGGCCCCCGTCCCGTACCCGGACCATGACACTCCGGTTCGGTCCGGGTGACCACCTCTCACGTTCTTGCGCAACAGGCACACCCTTTGCTATCCTGTACGACAGGCGTTCCGTTCCCTCGCCGGAATGACGCCACATCGCACCGGCACAGCCGGTCCAACAAGGAACCTGCATGACTCACGATCCACGCCTTGAGGGCGACGCGCACTCGGCTGCCGACACCGACGAAACCCCTTCGTCCGCGCCTGCCGCTTCCGACGTGCCCGCCCCCGCCGTCGCTGACGCCCCCGGATCCCCCGACGCCCCCGGCACCACCGCCGCCGACACACCCGGCACCCCGGCCCCCGTGGCCGCTTCCGACGCCCCTGCCGAAGGCGCTCCCGCCGAAATTTCCGATCCCGCGCCCGCAATTTCCGCAGACTCCGCCGATGCCACCGACGTCGCCGCCCTGGCGGACGATGAAGACCCGGCCCTGCGCCTTGCCGCCGAGATCACCCGCATCGACGAGCCCGAAGACGCGCTGCCCCCGGTGACTCTGGCCGACCTGCCGCCCATGATGCAGGAGGCCGCCGCCCGAGCCGGGTGGACCAATCTGATGCCGGTGCAAACCCGCGCCCTGCCGTACATCTTCGCCAAGCGCGACCTGATGGTGCAGTCGCGCACGGGCAGCGGCAAGACCGGGGCCTTCCTGCTGCCGCTGCTCGAACGCCTGTCGCCCGACGAACCCGCCGTGCAGGCCCTGATCCTGGTGCCCACGCGCGAACTGGCCCTGCAGGTGGAATACGAGGCCCGCGTGCTGTTCGAAGGCACCGGCCTGAACGTGGCCGCCGTGTACGGCGGCGTGGGCTACGGCAAGCAGATGGACGCCCTGCGCGACGGTGCGCACCTTGTGGTGGGCACGCCGGGCCGCGTGCTGGACCACCTGCTGCGCCGCACCATGAACCTGGACCGCATCCGGGCGCTGGTGTTCGACGAAGCAGACCGCATGCTGTCCATCGGCTTCTACCCGGACATGAAGGAAATCCAGCGCTACCTGCCCAAGCGCCGCATTTCCGCGTACCTGTTCTCCGCCACCTACCCGCCCCACGTGCTGAACCTGGCGGGCGAGTTCCTGAGCGAACCGCGCATGCTCAGCCTGAGCCACCAGCAGGTGCACGTGGCCCAGACGCAGCACCTGTATTGCGAAACCAAGCCCATGGACAAGGACCGGGCGCTGGTGCGCATCATCGAATCCGAAAACCCCACGGCGGCCATCATCTTCTGCAACACCAAGGCCAACGTGCACTACGTGACGGCGGTGCTGCAGGGCTTCGGCTACAATGCCGACGAACTTTCGGCGGACCTGACCCAGGCCAAGCGCGAACAGGTGCTGGGCAACCTGCGCAAGGGCGGAGTGCGCTTTCTGGTGGCCACCGACGTGGCCGCGCGCGGCATCGACATTCCCGACCTTTCGCACGTCATCCTGTACGAGCCGCCGGAAGACCGCGAATCGTACATTCACCGTGCGGGCCGCACCGGCCGCGCCGGTTCGGCGGGCACGGTCATCTCGCTTGTGGACATCATCCAGAAGCTGGAACTGCAGCGCATCGCCAAGCATTACAAGATCGACATCCAGCATCGCCCCACCCCCGACGACGAGTCGGTGGCGCGCATCGCCGGTGACCGGCTGACCGCCTTGCTGGAAGCGCGCCTGCGCGCCCGCACCGGGCTGGAACGCGAACGGCAGCAGCGCTTTGCGCCGCTGGCCCGTGCCCTGGCCGGGGACGACGAGCAGCTTGCGCTGCTGGCCATGCTGCTGGACCAGTACTATCAGGAAAGCCTGCATGCGGCCCTGCCCATGCCCGCCACCGCCCCGGCCCCCCGGCAGGACCGCCGCCGCGACGAACGGCGCGACGAACGCAGGGACGACCGGCGTGAAGAGCGGCGTGATGACCGCGAGGGACGCGACGGACGCCGCCGCGACCGTGACCGCCGGGATGAACGACGTGACGAGCGCCGCGACGAGCGTAAGGACGAGCGTAAGGACGAGCGCCGCGAAGAACGCCGGGACGAACGCAAGGACGAAGGCCGGGACGAACGGCGCGACGGACGCGCCCCCGCCGTGGCCGCGGCGGACGACACCCCCGGCAGCGACAGCCCGGAACAGCAGGCGGAACCGCGTGAAGACGGGCAGGCCCCCCGCGAAGGGCGACGCCGGTCGCGGCGTGGCCGTGGCCGCAAACGCCGCCGCGACGCCGAGGCCCGCGCCGCGCAGGAAGCCGGGCAGGAAGCCGGACAGGCCGCCGACGCCCCGCTGGAACAGTTGGACGGCATCGAGGACGACGCAGACGATGCGCGGGACGGCGGCATGACCGCCGCGCCCGAAACGCCCAAGGCATCCGGCGCAACCGGAAAATCCGGCGAAGCTGAAGAGCCCGACGCCCCCAGGCAGCGCAGGGACGCCCGGCCTGCCAAGGCCGGGGCACCCGCCGCTTCCACTGCTTCCCCCGCTTCGACTGACGGAGACGCAGAAGATGCTCCCGCAGCCAAGCCCGCCAAGGGCAAGCCCGCGCGGCCAGCCCGTGGCAGGGCGGCCAAGGCTGCCCCTGCCGCCGCTGCAACGGAAGCCATCGATGCCGAGGCGACCGGCGCCGCATCCGACACCCCCGACGCAACGGACGATACCGCAGCCGCCAAGCCTGCACGCGGTGCACGCCGTGGCAGGGGCAAGACCGAAGCCGACAGTCCCGAGAAGGGCAAGGCAGCGTCCGGGGGCAAAGCCGCGACCGGGGGCAAGCCCCGCGCCAAGGCCCCCGAAAAGGACGAGGACGAAGACGACGACATGCCTCTGCTGCTGGAAGACTACCTGAGCGAAGACGACGACCGTCTGGATGACGTGCGCGGCTCCTCTGCGTCGGTGGGCAGTGTGTTTGGCCAGCGGCTGCCCTCCGGGGCCAAGGCGCAGGCCCAATCCGGCCAGTCTGGCCAGTCTCCCCAGTCCAGGGGCAAGGCCGCCGCAAAGCCCAAGGCAGCCCCCAAGGCGGCCTCCGGCTCGGCACCGGTGCAGCCCGTGCTGACCCAGGCCCTGGAAGGTTCCGGCGCGTTCGATGACGAATTCGACGACCAGTCCGGCGAAAACGACGCCAATGACGCTGCCCCCGGCAACGCGGCCACGCCCGCCAAACGCCGCAGGCGCCGCCGCCGCAAGAAGCCTGCCGGTACAACGTCCGAAGGTGCGGACGCCGGTACGGCACACCATGCGGAGGCCGACGCCGAATGAGCGCCGGGCCGTTGCCGGGCATGAGCACATCGCCCGCCTATACCGTCGACGAGGTACTGGACAACTTCGCCGCCCTGCTCGGTTCCTTCGACTTCACGCCGGAGATCGACGCCATGGGCATCGGACGCATGCAGTTCCTGCGGCGCAAACGCGCGTTGCAGGACCTGCGCGCCCTGTTCATTGCCCTGTGGCGGCTGGCCTTGCGCAGGTCGTTCCCGGACGACTTCGAAGTGATATTCGAAGCATTCCTGGAACGATTCCAGCAAGCGCCCGAGCGCAAAGCCGCCAAAAAGGACGCCGCCGCGCTGGTCGAAAAGGTGCGCGGCTACGTGGGCATGCTGGAACACAAGGGTGATACCGACTTCTCCGAGGCGGCCCACCACCTGGTGTCGCTGCTCTCGCTGGGCGACGCCGAGGCCAAGGCCTTGCGCCTGCGCCTGGCCCTGCACATCCGCGCCACGTACAAGCTGATTTTCGACAAGCTGATCTAGAGGCCGCATTCAAATTGTCTTTTTGCCCGTTGGCGTCGTCAAACTTCGCCTGCCATTTCGGTCGAATACAGCAAGAGTACGCGTTGCGGTCGCCATCCGTAAGGCTCGCAGACTCGCCTAACGGCTGCCGCACTCCCTCATGGCAGGCTCGTTTTCCTCGCCAACGAACAAAAATCCTAATTTGAAAACGGCCTCTCAAGACACACAAAACCAAATGGGAGGAACCTCACGGTTCCTCCCATTTCCATTTTCACTCACTCGCCTCGTGGCGTGTCTGCAAAAGTCATGGGGGAGTCTCATCTCGCCCCGCATGAAGGCGCAAGGAGGATTTTTGCCCTCTGCCAAGGAAGAAGTTCTTTTTTATGCAGGGAGCGCACTCTTCCGTGCGTGACCGGAATAAAAAAGACTTCTGACGAAGACAGAGGGCAAAAGGACCCTTGCGCCCTTAAAATTCCCAGCCAGCGGAGAGGCCGAGCAGATGCGCATCCCCGTCATGGAAGCGCACGTCGTAGACGGTGCCGCCGTCGCCTTCCACCTCGCCGTCGCGGCCCTTGATCCACAGGTAGGTGTACGAAACGTCCACCCGCCACGGCCCGTCGTGCAGGCCCACGCCCAGGCTGTACAACTGGCGGTCGTTGGCGGGCACCAGAAAGTCGAGATGGTCGGAATTCACGGGTGAGCAGTCGTAGACGTAGCCCGCGCGCAGGTCCACCATCTCGGTCAGGCGGTATTCCACGCCAAGGCCCAGCCGCCACACGTCGCGCCACTCGGTGGTCTTCACGCTTTCCGTCACGCCGGGGGCCAGCGGAGCACCGTAGCCGATGCGCAGTTCGTCGTAGCTGCTCCAGAAGGTGCGGGTCACGTCCATGGCCACGCTCCAGCGGTCGTCCGGCTCCCACGCCACGCCCACGCGCACCTCGCCGGGCAGGGTCACGGAGCCTTCGGCATCGGTGTCCCGGAACCAGGACGCCGGAACCGACGCACCGTTCTTGTCGAAGGTGGCCCGGCCTTCCAGGTCCTGCTTGATGGGCGTGCGGAAGCTGGCCCCCAGGGTCACGCTGTCGGTTGCCTTCCACAAGGCGCCGCCGTTCAGGCCAAAGCCCGTGGCATCACCCTTGACCCGTCCGTCGATGTCCGTGCCCATCGCGGCGGTTGCCTGCTTCTGATCGTATTCGAACCACATGGCCTCGACGCCGAAGCCGAACGCGAAATCGCCGTGGCGCACGCCCAGCACCGGATTCACCGACATGGACTGGATGTTCACCGACTGCAACTCGGTACGGCCCGCCCAACCGGACGGGTATTCCGTGCCCAGGCCGAAGCGCGAAAAGGTGCCCACGCCCAGGAACAGGTTGTCGTTGATCTGGGTGGTGGCGTAGGCGTGCGGAATGGTCCACATGTTGGATTCCGCGTCGGTGGTGTGGCCGTTGACGTCCACGGACACCTGCGGCGCCACCACGGTGACCCCGGCCAGGGTTTGCGTGCCCTCCAACTGGGTGACCAGGGCAGGGTTGAAGGCGATGGACGAAGGGTCGGCACGGCGGGCCGTCATGGCCCCGCCCAGCGCGTTGCCCCGCGCACTGAATTCATACATGGCGAAGCCCGCGGCTTCGGCAAAAGGGGACCATGCCGCGACGCAGAGCAGCGCGGCCAGAAGAACACGGAACACAGTGCCTCCGATATGCATGCGGCCCAAAATGGCCGTGCGACGACCCGGCGCGCACGCCGCCCGTTACCGGGCCACGTTCCCTCGCGCACCAAAGGCGGACGGCTGTTGGCCGCCCTTGTCCACATCGTGCAGTGCCGAGCGGAAACATGTAGAAACATTTGCCCATGATGGCAAGAAGGAACGCGTTGGGGGACGCGGTTCTGCGGACTTTTGGACACATGGGGTGAACGGGGCGCGGAATGCACCGGGCAAGCGGGGCGGGGTCGCGCGTCTGCGGCTGGCTGGCAGTACGCGAAAACGCCGCGCTGATGCGCGGCGTCGATAAAAAACGAAGCTGAGGGAAGGCACGCCAGGCAGGGCGCCCTACGTGGTCACGTGGCGCTGATCCACCGGCAACCGCAGGGTGAACACCGTGCCCCGGCCCGGCTCGGAATCCACGGTAAAGGTGCCGCCGTGGTTGGTGGTGATGATGAAGTAGGACACCGAGAGCCCAAGACCGGTGCCCTCGCCCACGCTCTTGGTGGTGAAGAACGGCTCGAACACCCTGCGCCGCACGTCCTCTTCCATGCCGGGGCCGTTGTCGGCCACGTCGATGCGCAGCATGCCGCCTTCATGGCGCAGGGTTACCGAGATGCGCGGCGGGTCGGGCCGCTCGCCGCGCAGGTGCATGGCCTGGGCGGCATTCTTGAACAGGTTCAGCAGCACCTGTTCGATTTCGGTGGGCATGCACGGCAGGTCGGGCAGATCGGCGGCAAAGTCGCGCACGATGTCGATGTGCCGGAAGTCGTATTTCTTCTTCAGGTCGTAGTCGTTGGCCGCCAGTTCCAGGGTGCGGTCCACCAGATAGGGCAGCGACACCCGCTGCCAGCGCGATTCGCTGCGGCGGCTGAATTCCAGCATGTTGGCCACGATGTTGGCCGCGCGGTTGCCCGATTCGCGGATGCCGTCCAGAAAGCGCAGGATGCCCCGGCGGTCCAGATAGCCCCGGATGGAGTCCATGGAGCAGCCCGCATCTTCCGCAGCCACCATGTTGGGGCCAAAGTCCGGGTCCAGCCTGCGCTGGATGTTCTGCGCCCCCTGCAGGATGCCGCCGAGGGGGTTGTTGATCTCGTGCGCCATGCCTGCCGCAAGGCCGCCCACCGACAACATCTTTTCGGTCTGCACCATCATTTCTTCGATGCGGATGCGGCTGGTGATGTCGTCCAGGCGCACCACGGCGCCAAAGCTGCCCCGCGAGACCACGGGGTAGATCACGATGTCGAAGTAGCGGGTGACGCCGGGCCCGGCCACGGGCGTCTTGTCCAGCGAGATGGTGCCGCCCTCGGCGATGGAGCGGCGGATTTCGTCCAGCAGAAAGCCGAAGTCGGGCAGGGCCTCGCCCACGGGGCGGCCCAGCACCTCGTCGCGCGACTGGTTGGTGACGCGTTCCGCAGTGCGGTTCCACAGGGTGATGCTGCCGGACTGGTCCACCCCCACGATGATCGAGGGCATGGCGTTCAGGATGTTGTCGAGGTTGTTCTTGGCCTCGCGCAGTTCCTGTTCCACTTCCTTGCGGGTGGTGATGTCGGTATGGGCCCCGGCCATGCGCACGGGCACCCCGTTGGCGTCCCACAGGGCCGCGCCGCGCCCCAGGATCCAGCGGTAGCTGTCGTCCTTGTGGCGCATGCGGTATTCCACCTGAAACTCGGGCACGCGCCGGGCAAGATAGTCGTCATGGGCGTGCAGCACGGTATCCAGGTCGTCGGGGTGCACCCGGTTCTTCCATTCGTCCAGGCGGTTGGGCACCTCGTGGTCTTCGTAGCCCACGATGGATTTCCAGCGCGGCGAAAAATAGACGGTGTTGGTGACGAGGTCCCAGTCCCAGATGCCGTCGCTGGTGCCGCCCACCACCAGGGCGTAGCGTTCCTCGCTGGCGCGCAGGGCCAGTTCGGTCTGGCGGCGGCTTTGAATCTCGTCTTGCAGTTTGGTGTTGATGGCGTGCAGTTCGTTCTCGCGCTGCTCCACCTGGCTGCACATGCGTGAAAAATTCTCGGCGATCTGGACCAGTTCGGCATGGGCGATGGTGGTCATGTCATAGGCAAAGTCACCCCGGGCAATCTGGTCCATGCCCGACCGCAACGCCTCCAGCGGGCGGCGCAGAAACACGCGCAGCAGCACCCCGGTGGAGGCCAGCAGCACCACCAGCACGCTGCCCATGATCAGGGCGCTGGCCTTCAGCAGCCGTTCCAGGCTGCGCCGGTACTCCTGCAGGGTGACCACCATGGACACCCGCCCGATGGTCTCGGATTCGAAGTGCACGGCCCGTTCGCGAAACACGGTGGCGTCGGGGTCCGCGCCCTTGCGCACCCGGAACAGGGTGTTGCCCTGGGCGTCCTCGATGTGGATTTCGTTGATCAGTTCGTACTGCGCGAACACCGAACCGATCTGGTCCATGGTGCGCGCGTCGAAATTCCACATGGGAATGGAAAGGATGTCGGACAGGCGGGTGCTGTATTCGTCGGCCTTGCGGTCCACCTCGTGCAGCATGTCGCGCGAAATCTGCACGTAGACGAACGAAAACAGCGCCGCCACCACCACCAGCACCATCACCACAAGGCTCACGGTGAGGTCGCGCGACAGCGAGCGCCCCTTGATGATGTCCGGGACGGAGAGTCCTTTGCTGGCGGTGGTGTTGCTCATGCGGGCGTCATGTCCCCGTCGCCTGTCTCGGAAGGCTCGGCCCGCGCGGGGCCCCGTGCTCGGGGCGGACGGCGGCACATCGACCTTCCGGTTTACGGCAGCCTACACGATGCGCCATGCGATGGAAAGAGCGCCCGTGCAATGGCGCGGCGGAAATGCCCATTCCCGGACGGTCCGGGTTGCGCCCTGCCGTCCCTGATGGTCTGCCCTCACCCATCCCGCTCGCCCCCTTGCCCCTCTTGCCCCCTTACCTTGACTCGCCGGGGGTTCTGGGCAAAGTTGTGGCGGCCCCGCGACCGGCATGGTTCCGGGTTGCCTGCCCGCCGCCAGCGCCCGGACGGCATGTGCACGGGCCGGGTCACGCAACCACGCTCCCACCGCCACTTCCCCCACATCTGGAGGACGACATATGGGTTTCTTCAGCGCCATCAAGAAATTGTGGACGCCTCGCGACACGGATGCGCCCACGGAACCGGCAGCGACTCCGGCGGCAGCACCGGCAGCCGCGCCACAGGACGCCGCCGCAACGCCGGAAGCCGCCGCTCCCGATGCGCCAGCGGCGCCGGGCACACAGAACGCCCCCTGGCGGGCGGACCTGGCCCGCGCCCTGCGCCAGTCCGAGCCGCGCCTTTCGGTGTGGCTGGGCCACGTGCTGACCGGGGTGGACGAGGCGGACGACACTCTGTGGGAACGCCTGCGCTTCCTGTTCGCCGCGCTGGAAACCCCGGAAGCGGAAGGCGAAGCCTTCATCGCCGACTTCCGGCGCTGGCTGGCCGCCATGGATTACCGCTACGTGGGCGACTTTCGCTCCGAGTTGCAGTACCGGCTGGCCCTCGCCCTGGACCTGGAGGACGAGGAAGACGAACGCAACCGACTGTTCCTGAAGCTGACCGAAGGCCTTGCCCGCACGCGCGAGCAGATCACCGGTCGCATTGACGCCCTGCTGGCCTCGCATGGCCGCATTGACGACAAGTTCTGGGAAGAGCTGGAAGAAATCCTGATCATGGCCGACGTGGGCTTCGAACCCGCCATGCAGCTGACCGGCCGTCTGAAGGAACGCGCCCGCAAGGCGGGCACGGACGACCCCGCCGTCTTCCGCGACCTGCTGCGCGAGGAACTGCAGGACATCTTCCGCGCGCCGCGCCGCATCGCCGCGGTGACCCCGCCCGAGGTGGTGCTGATGATCGGCGTCAACGGCGTGGGCAAGACCACCACCATCGCCAAGCTGGCCCACCGCGCCCGCATGCAGGGCAAGAAGGTGCTCATCGCCGCAGCGGACACCTTCCGCGCGGCGGCCATCGAACAGCTGGAAGTGTGGGCCAGGCGCGTGGGGGCCGACTTTCACGCCAAGTCCGCCGGGTCCGACCCGGCCGCCGTGGCCTTCGAGGCCATGGACGTGGCCCTGGCGGGCGGCTACGACATCGTGTTCGTGGACACGGCGGGCCGCCTGCACACCAAGGTCAACCTGATGGAAGAGTTGCACAAGATCCGCCGGATCCTGGAACGCAAGCACCCCGGCGCGCCGCACCGCTCCATCCTGGTCATCGACGCCACCACCGGCCAGAACGCCCTGTCGCAGACCAAGCTGTTCAACGAGGCCTGCGGTGTGGACGAAATCGTGCTGACCAAGCTGGACGGCACGGCCAAGGGCGGCATCGTGGTGGCGGTGGCCATGCAGTTCGGCATTCCCATCACCTTCGTGGGGCTGGGCGAAAAGATGGAAGACCTGCGCCCCTTCGACGGCGGCGACTTTGCCCTGGCCCTGCTGGGCGTGGGCAGGGAAGAAGGTCGGCCAGAGGCCGAATAGGCAGGCCACCGAAAAACAGGCCGGAAGCATCACGCAACGCATCCTGGGGCGGAATGCACGCGGCTCCCGCTCGGGGGCGCGGACATTTCGCCCTTTCGCATGCCTGTCGCCCCACCGGCCCCGCCACGTGACGGCACGGCGGAAACCGGCTATGCCAGCTTCACGGGGCGGCGCAGCCCGCCCGGCATTCCGGCGCGGCATCCCCGCCCGCCTTGCGCGCATGCCGCGCCCCGTCCCCACACCCCGTCCGAAAAGACACCGCCCAGGAGGAAACCTGCATGACCGCAGCCCTGCACCCCTCACCGCCCATTCCGTCGGCCCCGCTGCTGCGCCGCATGGTGGCCAGCCTGCGCGACCCGGTCAGCGGGCTTACCCACTGCATCGGCGCGCTGCTGGCCGTGCTGGGCACGGTGTTGCTGGTGGTGCGCGCGGCGTCGCCCCTGCTGCCGTGGCACGTGGTGACCTTTTCCGTCTTCGGGGTGTCCATGGTGCTGCTGTACACGGCCAGCACCCTGTACCACTGGCTGCCGCTGCCGGAACGGGGCGTGCGCCTGATGCGCCGCGTGGACCATTCCATGATCTTCGTCTACATCGCGGCCACGTACACGCCCATCTGCCTCATCCCGCTGCGCGGGCCGTGGGGCTGGTCGCTGTTCGGCTGCGTGTGGGCGGTGGCCGTGGCGGGCATTTTCACCAAGGTGTTCTGGCTGCACGCGCCGCGCTGGGTGTCCACGGGCATCTACCTGGGCATGGGCTGGATGGCGCTGGCGGGCATCTACCCGCTGGTCATGAACCTACAGGCGGGGGCGCTGGCCTGGCTGGTGGCGGGCGGCGCGTTCTATTCGGTGGGCGCGGTGATCTACGCGCTGAAGCGGCCCAACCGCTTCCGGCACTTCGGTTTCCACGAGATATTCCATCTGTTCGTGATGGCGGGCAGCTTCTGCCACTTCGTGGTCATGTATTCCTACGTCAGCCTGCTGTAGGCGCGACGTCCCCGCTCACTCCCCACGCCGCCCGCACCGACTCGCGCAGGGCAACAAGGGCCGGTTCCTCGGCCCGCGCGGCGGGCACGGTGAAGGCCAGGGTCACATGGGCCACGGGCCGCTCGCGCAGTGCCAGGCGGCCTTCGGCCACGGCGGCTCGCGCCTCGGCCTCGACCATCACCGTCAGCCCGGCACCTCCGGCGGCCAGGGCGCACAGGGCGTCTTCCTGCTCGGCCACGGCGGCCACGGTGGGCTCCACGCCCACGGCGGCGAACAGCTGCTCCATCACCGGACAAAACGGACACTCGCAGGGCACCCACAGCCACGGCAGGGCCGCAAGCTCGGCCAGGGTGCCCGATTGCAGCACCTCCGCCCATTCCATCGGTCCGATGACGTGCAGCCCGATCCGGGCCAGCGGCGTCACGGCCAATCCATCCGGCGCGGCCACGCCTTCTGACGGCCCGCCATCCGATCCGCCATCTGCCCCACCTTCCGGGGCCTGATCCGCCAGATACAGGAAGCCCGCATCCAGCTTGCCGGATCGCAGGTCGGCCACCACTTCCCAGCTCATGGCCCGCGACAGGCGCAGCCGCACGCGGGGCGCGGACTGGCGCAGCAGGGCGTGCGCCGCGTCCACCCGCAACAGGTGCGAGGCCGCGTGCAGGGCCAGGGTCACCTCACCCTCCGGTTCGCCCCGCAGAGCCAGGGCGCGCGCCCGCAGTTCCTCGGCCCCGGCCAGCACGGTGCCCGCCCGCTCGCGCAGGTCGCGCCCGGCGTCGGTCAGTTCCATGCCGCGCGGCGTGCGCCGGAACAGCCCCACCCCCAGTTCGTCCTCCAGCGCGCGGATGTGCGCGCTGACGGCGGGCGGACTGGCGTGCAGCCGCTCCGCCGCGCGTGTCAGGTTTCCGGTGTCCGCCACCACGGCAAAGGTGCGCAACTGATAGAGTTCCATGCTTCTCCCCAAGCCTGACCGCAGGCTTTCGCCCGTCTGGCTGACTGGCTGGCTGGCTGACCGTCTTCGGCTTTTCCGAACCCACCACCGGAACATGCGAATGGCCGCACGAGCACCACCGGCATACATTCCGGCATCCGAGTCACCCGAAACATGCAGGAGGACGCAAATGGGATGCAAGGGCTATTTCGATGCCGTGGCGGGCATCTGGGACACCCTGCGCGCCGGGTTCTTTTCCGAGGTCGTGCGCGAGGCGGCCTGCGTGCGGGCTCCGCTGGCCCCCGGCCAGACCGCTGCGGACGTGGGCGCGGGCACCGGCTTCGTCACCGAGGCGCTGGTGGCGCGGGGAGTGGCCGTCACGGCGCTGGACGCCAACGCGGTCATGCTGGACGTGCTGCGGCGCAAGCCCTTTGCGGCGGGCGGCCCCGGCCTGCCCCCGGTGGTCTGCCGGGTCTGCGAGGGCAACGCCCTGCCCCTGCCCGACGGCGCGGTGGACCACGCCTTCGCCAACATGTACCTGCACCATGCGGACGACCCCGGCGCGGCCCTGCGCGAGATGGCCCGCATCGTCCGGCCCGGCGGCCGGGTGGTGCTGACCGATCTGGATCTGCACGACAACACCTTTCTGCTGCGGGAGCATCACGACCGCTGGCCCGGCTTCCGGCGCGAGGACGTGGCCCGCTGGCTGCGCGAAGCCGGTCTGCACGACGTGCGCGTGGAGGATGCCGGGGGCACCTGTTGCGCCACGTCCGCCTGCGGGTGCTCCAGCGCCAGCATTTCCATCTTCGTGGCCTCGGGCACGCGCTGATTCCGCCCAGCGGGGCGGCGCGACTGGCTCGACTGGCTCGACTGGCTCGACTGGAGCGACTGGCTCACTCTGCCCGCCCGGCTCGCCCGCATGACCGGCAGGCCGGAACCCGCCAGTCCCCCGCAACGACACGGGGCGGAAGAGCCCGCGCTCTCCCGCCCCCGGAAAAAGGCACCGCCGGGCATCCCCGGCCAGCGCGCTACACCATGAAGTCGATGGCCTTGCGGCTGGCCACGATCTTCTTGATGAAGTCCACGCACTGCATGTGCTCGGGGTGTTCGGCGTAGGCCTTCAGCCCTTCGGCGTCGTCGTGGGTGGACACCAGGATGATCTGCACCGGCTCGGTGGTGGTGCCGAGGAAGGTGGTGCTCACTTCCAGGCCCTTCAGGCTGGGAATCCTGCCCATGAGCGGGTCGAGCATGGCCTTCATCTTGGCGGCGTTCTCGGCGGCGGAGGCGCCTTCGGCCTCGTCCTTCAGGGTCCACCAGACGATGTGCTTGAGCATGGGAAACCTCGTGCGGCGTTGGGGTTTGGATGGTTCCTCCGGTATGCGACACGACGGGCTGCGTGGTCAACCGGTGCAGGCATGCCCACCCGCAGGGGCAACCGCAACACTCCACGAAAGCATGGCCCGTCACGACACGACGCATCACCTTCCCCCGCATCCCCCCTTGCCTGCGCGCGGCAGCCGTTCATCCCCGTCGTTCCTCACAGCCGGCGCCCATGGCTGGCTCTCCCCGCACCCCGTCAGCCGGCCGTTCGCTCTTCTCAGTTCTGCCCGATCCTGTATCCACCCACTGCAACGCCCAGCCAACCGTCCCCGCCCGTGACGTTACGGCGACACCCCGCATTCCCCGCCTGCCGCCGCGTCGCATGGGATTGCGGCGAATCCGGCTTTGCCGTACATCCGGGAAGTCTCACATGAAGGAGCTTGCATGGAGTTGCAGACGCTTACCCTCAGGCGGGTGCTGGAGCGCAGCGCCGAACTGTACGCCGACCAGCCCGCGCTGTCGCAGATCGGCGGCACACCGGTAACCTTCCGCGAACTGCTCGAACACGCCACCACGGTGTCCGCCCTGCTGGCGGAACAGGGCGTGGCGCGCGGCGACCGGGTGGCCATCCTGTCCGAAAGCATGCCCAACTGGGGCATCGCCTATTTCGCCATTACCGCCATGGGCGCCATTGCCGTGCCCATCCTGCCGGAATTCCATGCGGATGCGGTGCACCACATCATCCGCCACTCGGAATCCAAGGTGGTGCTGGTCTCCGAGCGGCTGTTCCCCAAGCTGGAGGACGGCCAGTTCGACACTCCGCCGGAGCTCATCCAGATAGAAAATTTCCATCCCGTGCAACAGGGCGCCACGCGCGACAAGCTGCGCGAACTGAAGGAGCGCGGCCTGCGTGAATTCCGCCGCCTGCGCGACAAGGCCATGCGCTTCACCCACCTGGCCGTGGAAGAGCCGGGCGAGGACGACGTGGCGGCCATCATCTACACCTCCGGCACCACCGGCCATTCCAAGGGCGTGGTGCTGACCCACCGCAACATCGTATGGGACGCCGACGCGGTGAAAAGCATCGTGCGCATTGCCCCCGGCGACCGCATGCTGTCCATCCTGCCCCTGTCGCACACCTACGAATGCACGCTGGGGCTGGTGCTGCCGGTGCTGAACGGCGCGCACGTGCACTACATGGACAAGCCGCCCACGGCGCGCGCCCTGCTGCCCGCCCTGGCCCAGGTGCGGCCCACGGCCATGTTGTCCGTGCCCCTGGTCATCGAAAAGATATTCAAGTCCGCCGTGCTGCCCAAGTTCACCGATACCAGGCTGAAGCGGCGGCTGTACGGGCTGCCCTTCGTGCGGCGCAAACTGCACGCGATGGCGGGCAAGAAGCTGCTGCAAACCTTTGGCGGCGCGCTGCGCATCTTCTGCATCGGCGGAGCGGCCATCGCGCCCGACGTGGAACGCTTTCTGCGCGAGGCGGGCTTTCCGTACGCCATCGGCTACGGCCTGACCGAAACGTCGCCCCTGGTTGCGGGCTGCGGCCCTGCCGACACCCGCCTGACCGCCACCGGCTGGCCGCTGACCGGGGTGGAGGTGCGCATCGACGCGCCCGACCCGGCCACCGGCGAGGGCGAAATACTGGTGCGCGGCCCCAACGTGATGCGCGAATACGCCAAGGCGCCGGAAATCACCGCCTCCGTCTTCACCGACGACGGCTGGTTCCGCACCGGCGACCTGGGCAAATTCGACCGCGACGGCTACCTGTACATCAAGGGCAGGCTGAAGAACGTCATCGTGGGGCCCAGCGGCGAAAATATCTACCCCGAAGAGGTGGAGGCGGTCATCCAGCAGTCGCCGTACGTGATGGAATCGCTGGTGTTCCAGCTGGACGGCAGGCTGGCGGCGCGCATCCACCTGGACTACGCGCGGCTGGACGAGGAATTCGGCGGCCTGCCCGCCGTCAAGGCCCGCGAAAAGGTGGCCGCCCTGCTGGAAGAATTGCGCAACGACGTAAACGCCAAGGTGTCCACCTTCGCGCGGCTGCACAAGGTCATCGAGCAGACCGAACCCTTCGAGAAAACGCCCACCCACAAGATCAAGCGCTACCTGTACGTGGAACAATAGACGGCAGCCGCGCGTGGGATGCGGAACAGCGCCGGTCAAACCGCATCCGATGGCGGTCAAATTTCTTGGCCGCCTGCCAGGACCGGGGAAGGCAGGTTCAACATCCTGCACGCGGAGCGGGCCTGCCGCATGGCGCGATCTTTCCAAAAAAATCACGCAATACCTTTATGTTGGATAAAAGATACACAGCATGCCACATCTTGGCACGCCCCGTGCAATAACCCAGACATCCTTCCTTTCTTTGCATGACGCAGAAATCGGCTTGCGGGTGGTCCGCAAGCCGTTCTGCGTTCTGGGTCCCGCACACGGCGAGTGCCTGCTTTTCAAGCCGGGCGCTCTGGGATATCCGTCAGGCAGACGGACACACTCTGCCCGCGCACTGCGCGGCACACCCGGTTACCCCATGGGATTCTTCCGCGGCGGAAAGCCCCGCGCTTCCGCCCCTTCCGCAGTCGCCCCGAAGGCTGATGCCGCACCGAACCCGGCGCAACCCGCTCCGGGCTCCGAGCCGGACAACGGACCGGGTCTCGCCGTACGCCCCGATGCGGCCAAGGGAGACTCCCCTGTCACATGGGCGGACGCGGAACTGGCCAGTCGCTTCGCCCTGGTGGACCTGACCCATCCGTTGCTGGCCGAACTGGCGGGCTGGGCCCGCACACGCCTGCTGCGCGATGGGCAACCGGACACGCCCCGCACGGTCCGGAAGCCTTCCGGCGCATCCACTGGCACGTCCGCGGACGCCTCCGCCGCGCCGCGCCCCACCCCTCGCACGGACGCACCCTCGCTGGCCGCGCTGCTGGCCCGCCGCCCGGCCTTGACCACCCCGCCGGAAGTGGTGCAGCGCCTGAGCGCGCTGGTGACCTCCGACGACGCCACCCCCGACGACGTGGCGCGCATCATCCAGCACGACACCTACCTGACCGCCGCCGTGCTGCGCATCGCCAACAGCCCGCTGCACGCCCCGCTGGCGCCCGTGGAAACGGTGCAGCGCGCCGTGCTGATGCTGGGCATGCGCCAGATTCTCAGCCTGGTCACCGCCGCCTCGCTGATGCGCCTGATGTCCCCGCGCGACGTGACCGCCCGGCGGACCTTCTGGCGGCATGCGGCATGTGCGGCCACGGCGGCGCGCGCCCTGGCCGTGGCCTGCGGCGGGGCCGACCCCGGTCGGGCCTTTGTTGCGGGCATGCTGCACGACATCGGGCACCTGCTGCTGATGGGCAACCTGCCGGACCTGGCCGCCCAGATATCCCGCCGCGCCCTTGAAGGCGCCATGCCCATCCAGGCGGCAGAGCGCGAACTGCTGGGCTATGACCACTGCGACATCGGCCGCCGTCTGCTGGATGCCTGGAGGCTGGGCGATGCCGTGGCCGAGGCGGCGGCAACGCACCACGGTCCGGATGCGCGCAACTGGAGCAACCTTGGCCTGTACGTGCACCTTGGCGACTACATCGCCGTGGCCCTGGGCTACCACATGCCGGGCGACATGCTACTGCACCAGCCCGCGCACGGAGCACTGGACCGCCTGAAGCTGGCCCCGGCGGCGTTCTCGTCGCTGGTGGGCCATGTGCTGGCCGACACCGAGGCCATGGAGCAGGCCCTTTTTGGCGAGGCCACGGCCTGACAGCAAGTAATCATCCGACGGAATCGTCCGGGCAGCCGTGGTCCCACGGGCCTGCCAGCTGCCCTCCCCAACGGGGCAAGACCGCAAACGCCGCACCGCCTCCGCCCTCCCGTCCGGCTTAGCCCCATGAACGCAACAGCGGCGTGAACGGTCCACCCGTCCACGCCGCCGGTCATTTCAAGGCCCCTCCACGCAGACATGGCAAGGCCCTGCCCGCGCGGGTACAATCCCTTCTACTTGCGCGCCGCCGCCCGTCCCGCGTGCGCGGCAATGGCCGCCTGCACCCGTGCCTGCGGTCCCACCAGCACCGCCCCGGCCAGCAGGCCCGCCAGCAGCCCCCAGAACGACGAGCCCACGCCCAGCAGGCTCACCCCGGATACGGTGACCAGGAAGGTGATGACGGCGCTTTCCCGATGCACCGGGTCTTCCGTGGCCTGGGTCAGCCCGCCCAGAAAGGCCCCCAGCAGGGCAAGGCCCGACACCACGGCCACCAGCGCCTGCGGCAGGGCCGTGAACAGGCCCACCAGCGTGGCCCCGAAGGTGCCCACCAGCACGTAGAACCCGCCGCAGAAGATGCCCGCCCAGTAGCGCCGCGCCGGGTCGGCATGGGCCTCCGGCCCGGTGCAGATGGCGGCGGTAATGGCCGCCAGGTTCACCCCGTGCGAACCGAACGGCGCCAGCAGGGTGGAGGCAACGCCCGTCCATGTCACCAGCGGGCTGCCGGGGGTGTCGTACCCGGATGCCCGCATCACCCCCAGGCCCGTGGCATTCTGCCCGGCCATGGCCACCACGAACAGCGGCACGCCAAGGCCCAGCAGCGCCCCCACGGTGAAATGGGGCACGGTCAGCACCGGCACGGCGGGCGCGGCGCTCACCGCGCCGAACGACAGCTGACCGGTTGTCCCTGCCACCACAAGACCCGCCAGAAGCGGCAACAACACGGCATAGCGGGGGGCCAGGCGGCGGGCCGCCAGCCATGTCAGCAGCATGGGGGCCACCAGCAACGGCGCGGCCTGCATGCGCGTGAACACGTCCACGCAGAACCGGAACAGGATGCCCGCCAGCATGGCCGACACCACGGCCTTGGGAATGCGGTCCATGAACGCGGCGAACAGCCCGGTGACCCCGAACACGGTAATGGCCACGCCCACGGCGATGAACGCACCGATGGCCTCGGGGTAGCTGTAGGCCGTCCACCCGGCAGCCAGCAACGCAGCGCCGGGGGTGGACCACGCGGTGATCACCGGCACCCGGTAGCGCAGGCTGAGGCAGATGCCGGTCAAACCGCTGCCGATGGAAATGGCCCAGATCCAGCTGGACAGTTGGGCCTGGGTCAGGTGGGCGGCCTCGGCAGCCTGGAACATCAACGCGGCAGGCCCGGCGTAGGAGACGATGACAGCCACAAGGCCCGCCACAAGGGCGGAGAGCGACGATTCGGACAAGGTGCGCTTCAGCATGCGGACCTCCCCCGGACAAGGCCGGAAAGGGGGCGAATGGCGGCAGGAACCAGGCGAAGCAGCGCGGCCGAATGGGGGCATGCGGCAAGGCGGGTGCTGGCGGGATGGCTGGCGCGCACGGCAAGACAGGCGCAGGACCTGCCCGCGCCGCGAACGCCTGCGGCATTACCGCCGTCGAATCGGGAATGGATTGCGTGAAATACCATGAACAAGCACATGGGCGGCCTCCGGACAGGCTTTCCCGGCGGTGCGGGAAAGGTCGTTGTCGGCATCGTGTCCGATGCGGCCCAGGCGAGCGGCGCTGACGAATGCCGCGTTTCCCCGTGGTGTTGCTCCACTTTCTCGCCAGTCGCGCGGCATTTCAAGATTTACATCAGAGGGGTGATCGCAGTCAACGCAATGCATCCAAATGAAACGCTGACATCTCTTTGCTAGTTGACACTGCCAGCCACAATGAATACTTTTTTGAATATAAGAACCCACACATTATTGCAGGAGGGATAATATGCCGACGACAGATTTTGAAATCTGGTTCTCGCAATTTAGTGACGGAGACCTAACCACAGAGACCCTTGCGGCACTTGTACGAGCGATCAAGCACTGCAGCGATGAAGGAATATTCTTTGCCGAAAGAGCAGACAACAACGCAATAATTGTCCACTCCACCCTTGTCGAAAACGACCTTGTTCTTGCAAATAACAGCGCCACTGTATACTTCCTAGATAAAATCAACCGCATGTCTGACTTTAACGACATCGAGCAAGAAGAATACTACAACCACGCAATAGGAAAGAAAGACTGACACAGGAAGTTTCTCTTTCCTGTTTCCAGCCTGCAAACGCACGAAGGCCCCGGTGATTTCTCACCGGGGCCTTTCGCGTGAAGGGTCGGGATGCGGTTGCGTCCCTGATAAATAAGTGCTGGCATCGGCCTACTTTCCCACGCAAGAGTACGCAGTATCATCGGCGATGGAGGGCTTAACTTCCGAGTTCGGAATGGGATCGGGTGTACCCCCTCCTCCATGGACACCAGCACAAATTTCTGGTCACCGTCCGGCAAGGCTGGCTATTGAGCGCCGCCACATCGGCCGGGACCGAAAGATGTAATCAAACAGGGTGGAAAGGAAGTGTAGAGAAGAAAACAAGGCGCACGGGCTATTAGTACTGGTCAGCTGAATGCGTCGCCGCATGTATACCTCCAGCCTATCAACCGGGTTGTCTACCCGGGCCCTTCAGCTCCGAAGAGAGGGAGACCTTATCTTGAGGCAGGCTTCCCGCTTAGATGCTTTCAGCGGTTATCCCTTCCGCACATAGCTACCCTGCTGTGCCACTGGCGTGACAACAGGACCACCAGGGGTGCGTCCATCCCGGTCCTCTCGTACTAGGGACAGGCCCTCTCAAGTCTCCTACGCCCACAGAAGATAGGGACCAAACTGTCTCACGACGTTTTAAACCCAGCTCGCGTACCACTTTAAACGGCGAACAGCCGTACCCTTGGGACCTGCTTCAGCCCCAGGATGTGATGAGCCGACATCGAGGTGCCAAACCGCGCCGTCGATATGAACTCTTGGGCGCGATCAGCCTGTTATCCCCGGCGTACCTTTTATCCAATGAGCGATGGCCCTTCCATGCGGAACCACCGGATCACTAACGCCGACTTTCGTCCCTGCTCGACATGTCTGTCTTGCAGTCAAGCTCCCTTATGCGTTTGCACTCGACGCCTGGTTTCCGATCAGGCTGAGGGAACCTTTGCGTGCCTCCGTTATTGTTTGGGAGGCGACCGCCCCAGTCAAACTACCCACCAGACACTGTCTCCATCCCGGGTAACGGGTATGGATTAGAGCCTTAGACTTGCAAGGGTGGTATTTCAAGGTTGGCTCCCCCCATACTGGCGTACAGGGTTCACAGCCTCCCACCTATCCTACACATGCAAGCCCAAAACCCAATGTCAAGCTATAGTAAAGGTGCACAGGGTCTTTCCGTCTTTCTGCGGGTACACGGCATTTTCACCGCGACTTCAATTTCACCGAGTCTCTGGCCGAGACAGTAGGGAGATCGTTACGCCATTCGTGCAGGTCGGAACTTACCCGA